>JAEUNV010000187.1 GCA_016790385.1 Zoogloea sp. | reverse complement strand
GGCAGGCCGTGGAGGCGCTTGCGCTCCACGTCGGAACGCAGGCGCACGGTCGCGGCGGCGGGGTCGGCCATGAGCAGGGCGGCGCTCGCCACCGTCTTGCCCGAGCCGGACAGGCCATGGGTGATGGTCAGCCGCGGTGCGGGGGGCATGGTCAGGCTCTCGGCCAGATCCAGGTAACCCGCCACGCTCCCGGGCTTGCCCGACAGTGCGGCCACCTTGGCCCGCACCATGGCTTTGTACACCGCGTAGAAGCGCAGCACGGGCACGGCACCCGTATCTCCCGATTCTCCAAGCCAGGCGCTCAGCAGCCAGGCCGCCAGATCGGGCCGGCGGTGGTCGAGGAGATCCATCCAGGTGAAGGCCAGCTCGGAGGCGACGTCGATCCAGCGCAAGGCGGGGTTGAATTCGATGCAGTCGAAAGGCACCACCTGCCCATCGAGCAGCACCAGATTGCCCAGGTGCAGGTCGCCATGGCATTCGCGGATGAAGCCCTGATCCTTGCGGGCCGCAAAGCGCGCGCGACGGCGTTCGAACTCGGCCTCTGTCCAGGCTTGCAGTCTGGTCAGGCGCTGCGCTTCGGCGGGTTGCAGCGTGAGCAGGGTGGTGAAGTTGTCCAGGGCGGGTGCCAGCACTTCGGCGGGTTCGCCCCAGGGGCTGCGCGCGTCGGCCACGGCCGCACCGCGATGAAAGGCGTGGATGGTCCGGGCCAGGCTGCCGAGGGCCTCGGGGCCGAGTCCGCCCCGCTCGCAGACGTGATCCAGGCGCTGACTCTCGGCAAAGCGCCGCATCTTCACGGCGCATTCGCCGCTGTCGTCCACTTCCTCCAGCCCCAGGTAGAGCCCGGGCGCCAGACGCCGGTTGAGGCGCAGCTCTTCATGGCAGCAAAAGCGGCGCTGCTCGGCGGTGCTGTAGTCGAGAAAGGGCAGGCTCAAGGGCTTTTTCAGCTTCCAGACGAAGCCGTTGGCGAGCAGCAGCCATGAGATATGGGTCTCGACCAGTTCGGCGCCAAGGCGGGACTGGAATCGCCGTAGCCAGTCGGGCAGGGGTTCGCTCATGCCACCCACCAGTAGCGGACGATGTGAAAGAAGATGGGGGCCGAGAAGCTGATCGAATCGACCCGGTCGAGCATGCCGCCGTGGCCCTCGATCATCGCGCCCCAGTCCTTCACGCCCCGGTCGCGCTTGATGGCCGACAGCACGAAACCGCCAAAGAAGCCCATCACGTTGATGACCAGGGCGATCAGTCCGGCCTCGAGTGGTGTGAAGGGGGTGATCCACCACAAGGCGGCGCCAACGGCGGTGGAGGTGAGCACCCCGCCCACCAGGCCTTCGACCGTCTTTGAGGGGGAGATCGCCGGCGACACCTTGCGCTTGCCGATGAGTTTGCCCCACACGTACTGGAAGACATCGCTGGACTGCACGGTGAGGATCAGGAAGACGATCAGGAGCATGTTGCGCCCCGCGTAGCCGGCAATGTCCAGGGTGAGCAGGGCGGGGACGTGGGACAGGCAATAGACGCAGATCATCAGCCCCCACTGGACTTTGGCCGCCCGCTCGAGAAAGCGCGTGGTGTCCGCCCCGAGGGAGGACGAGATGGGCAGCAGCAGGAAGGCATAGACCGGGATGAGGATGGAGAACAGGCCGTACCAGCCGATGGCAATGAGCCAGTACTGGGCGGGCAGGAACACGAAAAAGCTCCACAGCAGGGCGCGGTGATCACCGAGGCGGGTGTGGGTGAGCGAGATGAATTCCCGCAGGCACTGGAAGGAGATGAAAGCGAAGAGGGCAATCACCCCCCAGGGGCCGATCCAGATGGCGGCGCCGATCAGCGCGATCATGGCCCACCAGGCCTTGATGCGGGCGTTGAGGTTGTCGATGACGCCGTGGGGCTCGCCCCGGGCGACCCGGTATTTGAGTCCGGCGCCGATCAGGCTGAACACGGCCAGCAGGCCGAAGATGCCGCCGAAGACGGCGATGAGATCGTGGGATGCGTTCATGGTGTGAGAGCGGGTTCAGTCGGCGGGGGGCGCGAGATCGAGCAAGGCGGCGCGTGCGCGGGCGAGGAAGGCGTCGCGGCTCTCGCCGTCGACCCGAGGGAGGGGCGGGCCGAAGCTCAGGGTGCACAGCAGCGGCACGGGAATCAGGCTGCCCTTGGGCATCACCCGCCCCAGGTTCTCGATCCATACGGGGATCAGCTCGGCTTCGGGGTGGGCTTTGGCCAGGTGGTGAAGGCCACTCTTGAAGGGCAGCAGGTCGTCTCCCATGTTGCGCGTGCCTTCCGGAAAGAGGATCAGGGATTCACCTGCGGCCAGCGCCTCGCCCATCTGGTCCACCGGGTTGGGGCCGCTGCGCCCCGGACGGCGGTCGATGCACACGCCGCGGAACACGCGGTTGATCAGGAAGCTGCGGAAGGGCGTGGTCAGCCAGTAGTCGGCGCCTGCCACAGGACGGGTGCTCCGGCGCAGGGGTGGCGGGAGGGACGCCCAGATGAGCACGAAATCGCCGTGGCTGCGGTGGTTGGCAAAATACACGCGCGGACCTGCGTCCGGAGCGCTGCCCAGCCACAGGGCTCGGACGCCGGTGAGGGCACGAGCAAAGCCGCATAGGGCGGAGGCAAGGAGGCGATCGACGAGCATCGGATGTTCCGGGTTCAGCCCGCAGCCATGGCCGCGAACAGGGTCAGGCCCTGGAGCGCCAGGGCGAGGGCTTGGTGACGCAGCAGGCGAAGGGCGC
>JAEUNV010000184.1 GCA_016790385.1 Zoogloea sp. | reverse complement strand
AAGTGTGGCGTGGAACGCCGCTACCAACGCATGGGGCAGGTCTCGAATGAATCCGACCGTGTCCGAGAGGACGATGTTCCCGGCATCACCCAGAAAAAGTCGACGGGAGGTGGTGTCCAGCGTGGCAAACAGTTGATCGGCTGCATAAGCGCCCGCCTTGGTCAAGGCATTAAAGAGTGTCGACTTGCCGGCGTTGGTATACCCGACCAGGGAGACGGTGAGCACATCACGGCGCTCCCGCGCCCTTCGGCGAACAGCACGCTGACGCTCCAGACCAGCCAGACGCCCTTTCAGCATTTTGACCCGCTCACCCAGCAGACGACGGTCCGTCTCGAGCTGCTTTTCACCCGGACCGCGGAGACCAATACCGCCCTTCTGTCGCTCAAGGTGCGTCCAGCCCCTGACCAGTCGGGTGGAAAGATGCTGCAACTGGGCCAGCTCGACCTGTAGCTTGCCTTCGTGACTCTTGGCCCTCAGTGCGAAGATATCCAGGATAAGTGCAGACCTGTCCACTACCCTGCAATTGAGCTTTCGCTCAAGGTTCCGCTGCTGCGCGGCCGTGATGTCGTGGTTGAAGATGATGAGATCTGCACCACTGGTCTGGGCAGCGAGACCGACTTCGTCCGCCTTGCCTTTGCCAACGTAAAAAGCGGGGTCAGGCGCCTGACGGCGCCCCTGGACAACGCCCACGACACTTGCGCCCGCACTGTCCGCCAGCAGCGAAACCTCCGCCAGGCGCTCGTCAATACTGCCCTGTCCGAAATCAACCTGCACCAGGATGGCGCGATTCCCTGCAGAGGGTCGCTCAAACACGCTTCAACCCAATCTTTCCCGGACCGGAGAGCGGCCCTCGGTGACGGAAGTCAGCTTGCCGCCTCGTTCTGTTCCTGCTGGATGTTGACCGGCCGCGCCGGAACAACCGTCGAAATCGCGTGCTTATAGACCATTTGGGTCACGGTGTTCTTCAACAGAACAACGTATTGATCGAAAGATTCAACCTGCCCTTGCAACTTGATACCGTTCACGAGGTAAATTGAAACGGGCACATGTTCGCGCCGCAATGCGTTGAGGAACGGATCTTGTAGGAGTTGCCCCTTGTTGCTCATGGTAGAACCTCTATGGTTTTAGTTTGGAATAATTATAGAGCTTTTTGCTGCACCGCCGCAAAATGGCAGCAAGCCGCTCGATGGTGTGGAAAACGGTTCTTTAATCCTTGTTTGCGTAAGGATTGTGGGACGACTT
Organism: Zoogloea sp.; assembly: GCA_016790385.1. Lineage (GTDB taxonomy): Bacteria > Pseudomonadota > Gammaproteobacteria > Burkholderiales > Rhodocyclaceae > Zoogloea. Next base: position 6,674 of record JAEUNV010000184.1, on the reverse strand, counting down.
GAATTGTATCCGTAATGGCGTGCCCTGCAATTTGAACGCCTCCTGAAAACTCCGCTCCAGAAACCTGACATATGACGGTGGCACATGGTCGAGCGCGCTGCCGTGGATCACGATCACGGGAGGATTCATTCCCCCCTGATGGGCATAGCGCATCTTGGGCCGAAAACCGCCATGTCTTGGCGGCTGCTGGCGGACGATGGTATCCAGAAGCAGGCGGGTGAGTTTTGGCGTCGAGAGCTTTGTCATCGCCGCCTCGTAGGCGCCGTCAACGGCTTTCAGCATCGGAACGATACCCTGCCCTTTCAAGGCCGAGACATACAGAAACCTGGCGAAGCCTAGAAAAGGCAACTTCCGGGCGATATCCTCTTTGATACGCTCCCGACGATAATCGTCCACGCTGTCCCACTTGTTCACTGCCACAACGAGCGCGCGGCCAGCTTCAACGGCGAACCCCCCAATGTGCGCATCCTGATCGGAAATCTCCTGGCTTGCGTCGAGCACCAGAACCACGACATTGCACTGCTCAACGGCCTGCAGCGTCTTGATCACCGAGAACTTCTCAACGGCCTCGAAAACCTTGCCACGCTTGCGCAGGCCGGCCGTATCGATCAGCGTGTAGTGGCGACCATTGCGCTCGAAGGGCACTTCAATGGCATCCCGTGTCGTACCGGGCATGTCGAAGGCAATGACCCGCTCTTCACCGATCAAGGTATTGACGAGGGTTGACTTGCCCACGTTCGGCCGCCCGACAATCGCAACGCGCGGGCCTTTCTCATCCGGAAGATCATCCTCTTCATCCTCGGGAAAGGATTCGAGGATCAACTCCATCAGCGAATTCACGTTGTCCCCGTGAGCTGACGAAATGCACAGGGGATGACCGATCCCCAAGGTATGAAACTCGGCCGACACCATGGCCCGGTTCATACCCTCCGCCTTATTCACCACGAGGAATGTGGGGCGCCCTGCCCGGCGCAGGCGGCTGGCAATCTGCTCGTCGTGGGGGGTCAGCCCGGCTCGGGCATCCACCATGAAGATCAGTGCGTCGGCCTCGGCAATGGCCTGTTCCGCCTGCTTCGCCATCTCGTGGACGATGCCTTCCTTGGCGACCGGATCGAAACCAGCCGTATCGACAACCAGGAACTCCCGTTCAAGCGCACGCCCCATACCATAACGCCGGTCCCGGGTCAGGCCGGGGAAATCGGCAACCAAGGCATCACGCGTCTTGGTGAGACGATTGAACAGGGTCGACTTGCCCACATTGGGGCGTCCTACCAGGACGAGAGTGGGTTTCACGCGACGGCGACTCCGTTATTGAACGCCCAGGGCGTAAACACTTCCATCCTGCGTCTGCACGACGATATCACCGCCCAAAGGCTGAATATCCGCGAGGATTGCACTCGATTCCGCACGCACGCGCCCGACCACACTTCCGTCATCCTTGCGCAGGACGTGAACGTAACCTTCAACATCGCCGACAACGACGTATTCCCTCATCACCCGAGGACGCCCCGTCCCGCGCCCGGCAAACTGATCCTGCTTCCATGCGCTGGCACCAGTGGAAAGATCAAGCGCATGGACAGCGCCTTTCTCGTCGGTGACAAACACATGTCTGCCGTCCTGATCCAGGCCTTTCGAACTCGACATATCCCGCGCCCACAAGGTGGACCCGCTGGCCAGATCGAAGCAGGCCACGCGTCCTTGATAGGCCACTGCACACGCAGCGCGGCTACCAAGCACCGGCAGACTGGTGATATCGGCGATACGCTCAAGCTCGGTGGCGCCCCTGGGCACCGCAACGGCACCTTCCCACATCAAACTGCCGTTGACCGCATTGACTGCCACCAACTTGCCGCCAGGAAATCCTGCAAAAACCGTATTGCCGTCAAGCACCACCCCAGCCGCATTCCGCAGGGACAGGGCCGGCAGGGCACGCTGATAGACCCAGCGACGCTTTCCGTCCGCGGGATCAAGACCAAAAAGGCGGCTGTCGGCACTACGCACTACCACCATTGCGTCCGACAACACTGGCGCAGCAAGGATTTCGGCATTGACCGAAGCCCGCCACTTCACCTTGCCGGAATCCGCATCCAGGGCAATCACCTCGCCCTTCGGCGATCCGACGACAATGATCCGACTGTTACCACCAACACCTCCGGAAACCGGCGTATCAACGGAGGATTTCCATACGCTGCGCCCAGCCTGAAGACGTGCCACGGTACCATCGGCTGCCGCCGCGAACACAGCATCCCCCAGAACAGCCGGCTGCAAGACATATCGTCCTGCGCCCCCAACCTTCCCTCGCCACACCTCGGTGGTCTTCACCGATGCGGCAAGAGGCTTGAGTGCCGGAATCCGGTTACTCGCCGACGAAAACGGATTCAAGGATGAACACGCGCTCAGACCGAGGGCACCCACGGCGATCAAAACAAGACGACGCCCCTTCACTTGCCGCTCCCAACCGCGTCCAGCTTCGCCTGGGCAATCTCTCGCAGCGCTGACGCGTCGGATTTAACTGCACCGGACAGCGCATCGATGGCTTCCTTGTACGCAGCCCTGGCCTCCTCAGGCTTACCCTTGGCCAGCAGAATGTCGCCCTTCAAGTCGGCAAATCGCGCTGCGAGGTCCGGGTCTGACGGAGCCTGGACCTGTGCCAAGGCCTCGTCATAGGCCTTCTCGTCGAGCAGCACGGAAGCGAGACGCAAACGCGCCAGACTGCGCAAGGCCGGATCATTGGCCTTCTCAGCAGCCCAGGCAAGCGGCACACGCGCATTCTTGAGATCACCTGCATCACTCTGGACTTTGGCTGACAACAGGGCAGCAAGATCGGCATAGGACGTGCCGCTGTATTTTTCGATGATGGCACCGGCAGCCTCGCGGGCCTTCGGAGCGTTGCGCTCGGCGGCAGCCTGTTGGACGACCGCATACAGCGCGGACGCTTCGGCCCCCTGCTTGCCCCGATACCAATTCCAGCCTTGCCAGCCAACCGAAGCCAGGGCGGCAACAAGGGCAATCACCGTAACGATGGTTCCGTATTGCTCCCACCAGCCCTTGATCTGGGAAATCTGTTCCTGTTCTTCTAGGTCAAATGCTGCCATCGTCTTCTTCCGATTCGAGTAGGCGGTCCGCCAGGGTTTCCGGGAGTGCGTCCATCGGGACGCGAATCTGTTCACTGCCGTCGCGCAGAGGCTTGAGACTGACCTCACCTGCAGCGGCTTCATCGTCACCGATCACAACGGCAAAGGGCGCTCCCGAACCATCGGCTCTCTTCATCTGGGACTTGAACCCCCCGCCCCCGCAATGCAGGGTCACCGAGAACCCCGTTCCACGCAGTGCCTCCGCAACCCGAAAGGCCGCCCGCTGAGCCGCTTCCCCGGCATGGACCACATACACATCCGGCACGATCCGTTCGGCTTCACCACCGCACTCCTGCCACAGAGCCAAGAGACGCTCGACACCCATCGCAAATCCCGCCGCTGGAGCGGGCTTTCCGCCAAGCTGGGCTACAAGACCGTCGTAGCGTCCTCCGGCGCATATCGTGCCCTGGGCCCCAAGGCGGGTTGTTACCCACTCAAACACCGTGCGGTTGTAATAATCGAGGCCACGCACCAGGCGATGGTTGATGCGATAAGGCAAACCGGCGTCCTTCAAGAGCGTCTGGACCCCTTCAAAATGCCTCAGGGAGTCTTCACCCAGAAAGTCGGCAAGTCGGGGAGCCGCCTCCACGAGATCCTGCAAGTCAGGATTCTTGGTATCCAGGATACGCAGCGGGTTCGTGTAGAGTCGGCGCTGGCCGTCCTCGTCGAGACGCGCCTTGTGCTGCTCGAGATACGCAATGAGAGCGGCCCGGTGTTCACCCCGCTCCTCACTGCTGCCAAGGGAGTTTATCTCGAGCCTTACGTCATCCAGACCCAGATCGTCCCAGAGACGGGAGCACATGAGGATGTGCTCGGCATCAATATCCGGCCCTTCATACCCCAGCGCCTCGACACCCACCTGATGAAACTGACGATATCGTCCTTTCTGGGGGCGTTCGTGGCGGAACATGGGCCCGTGATAGTACAGCCGACGCGGGTTTCCGAAAAGCAGGTTGTGTTGGATCGCGGCTCGAACGCAGGACGCCGTACCTTCCGGTCGCAGGGTCAGGTGCTCTCCGTTCAAGGCGTCCTCGAAGGAGTACATTTCCTTCTCGACGATATCGGTCACCTCGCCGATTGCCCGCTTGAAAAGCGGCGTCGGCTCAACGATCGGCATGCGGATGGGGCGATAGCCGTAGCTATGCAGCCAGTTGCGGACGATATCCTCGAATTGTTCCCAGATTTCGGCATCGTCAGGCAGGATGTCGTTCATCCCACGCACGGCCTGAAGGGCTTTGCTCATGATCAATCTTGTCAGGGGTGAAGGCGACCGTTCTATCAGGTCGGGGCGCCCTTGCGGCGATAAGTTCGGGCGACGTAGCGTTCAATGATCGTCTTGAATTCGTTGGCGATATTGTCACCACGCAGGGTCTGCGTTTTCACGCCATCCTCGAATACAGGTGCGGCCGGCGACTCGCCCGTACCCGGAAGGGAGATTCCGATGTTGGCATGTTTGCTCTCCCCGGGGCCGTTCACGATGCAGCCCATCACCGCGAGATTCATGTTCTCGACACCATCGAACTGTTCCCGCCAGACCGGCATGTTGTCCCGGACATAACTTTGCACATCGGAAGCCAGTTCCTGGAAAAGCGTGCTGGTCGTTCGTCCGCACCCCGGGCAAGCCGTCACCATCGGTGTAAACGCCCGCAGCCCCATGGTTTGCAGGATCTCCTGGGCCACGATGACCTCCTGAGTCCGGCTACCGTTCGGCTCGGGTGTAAGGGAAACCCGGATCGTGTCACCGATACCTTCCTGCAAGAGCACCGCCAAGGCAGCCGTCGAACCGACGATCCCTTTCGACCCCATGCCCGCCTCGGTCAGCCCCAGGTGAAGGGGATAATCACAGCGAGCGGCCAGATCCCGATACACGGCGATCAAGTCCTGAACGCTGCTGACTTTGGCTGACAGGATGATCTTGTCGCCCCCCAGACCATACTCTTCGGCTTTCGCCGCCGACTCCAGGGCCGAGGCGACCAGGGCTTCACGCATGACGGCCCCGGCATCCCGTGGAATCTCCCGACGGGCATTCTCGTCCATGATCCGTGCCAGCACGGACTGGTCAAGACTGCCCCAATTGACCCCGATGCGGACCGGCTTATCGAAGCGGCAAGCCATTTCGACAATCGAGGCAAACTGTGTGTCCCGCTTGGCACCCTGCCCTACGTTCCCCGGATTGATCCGGAACTTGGCAAGCGCCTCCGCGCAGGCAGGATTGTCAGCCAGCAGCTTGTGCCCGTTGTAATGGAAATCCCCCACCAGGGGAACATCCAGGTTCATCGCGAGCAGTTTGTCGCGGATCTTTGGTACCGCCTTGGCCGCCTCGTCATTGTTTACCGTGATGCGGACCAACTCGGATCCCGCCCGAGCCAGTTGGGCAACCTGCATTGACGTGGAAAAATCGTCGGCCGTATCGGTATTCGTCATGGACTGCACAACGACGGGGCCGGCAGACCCGATCACGACCCGACCGATCCGCACTTCGCGGGTAACACGGCGGGCGGCTGCCCGCCCGGAAAGAAGTAAATCCATGGTCGATAAAATCATTCCAGCTTGAGACGGGCAACCGACACCTTGGAGGACGCTCCCAGATCGACAGGCGTACCATTTCGTTCAAGTTTCACATAGCGGGCGTTGCCAACAACCAGCGACAGCGGCGCACGTGCCTCAACCTGCTCCCGAGCCCCTGCCTTGCCGAGGCGTGAGAACACGATCTTGCCGTTCCCGTCCTTGATTTCGACCCAGGCATCCTGAGTGAAATCAAACACGAGACGATCCATACCGTCGGCAGCCTTCCCCGACTCGCCCGCCGCAGGCGTCGGAACAGCGGCCACTTCCGGAACAGGCGCGGGCGCGGCCGGCGGAGGCACCTGGGGCACCGGCGCCGGATCCACCTGGGGTGCGACCGCCACAGGCACGCCCACGGGCACGGGGACCGAGGCTGTAGATCCACCAGACGGAGACTCCGCGGGCGCCGCCTCAGCCGGAACGGGAAGGCTGGCAGCAAGTTCCTCGGCCGGTCGCGACCGAAGCGTGTCGTAATACCAGCCGGCCACCACCACGCCAAGGAGCGCCAGCGCCGCCAGAATGCCCGGAACGACAGACCGCCTGAAACGCCCCCGCCCCACTTCCGGCATCTCGCCCTGCGCATTGGAGCTGGGAGCAAGCTCCATATCCGCATTGCCTCCCTGGGGCTCCAACTGGGCCAAAAGGGGGGCGGGATCAATTTTCAACAGGCGGGCATAATTGCGAAGGAAACCACGTGTAAAGGCAAAGCCCGGAAGAAGGTCGAACCGTCCAGCCTCCAGGGCTTCAATCTGCCGAGGATTGAGCTTGAGCGCGTGGGCAACCTCCGACACGCTGAGACCCTGCGCCTCGCGAGTACGCCGCAGTCCGTCACCAGCGAGTGACTCGTTGAGTGGATTCGAAGACGATGGCAAAGCTTTGGAATCGGTCACTGATACTGCCCTTGCAGAAATGCCTGATATTCGGGTGAAGTGGGAAAACGTCGGCGCAACTGCTGTACCAAGGCGGCTTCCGCCG
>JAEUNV010000177.1 GCA_016790385.1 Zoogloea sp. | reverse complement strand
GCCAGGGTTTCGGCATCCACCTCCCCATCCGGCCCCGCCGCGGCAGCAACGGCGATCTGTAACAAAGTGAGCGCCGGCGGGCGGATCAGCGCACCGATGGCGGCAGGCAGCGGCGTGGAAGTCATGGGGGATCTCGTCAGGATTGGAGGATTTGCTACGCACCAAGGGGCGTATCAGCTGCCCGAAGCAAGAATGAGCCCAACATTGTCGCCATCGCCGTTCGCCAGCCGCTTCCTTCTCCGTTTCCGCGATAATCCAGCACGCTCCCCATCTCGCTTGCACCACGATGAAGATTCTCGAATACGCCGGCCTCGACACCCATAGGGTCACCGCCGCCTATCGCAAGGTTTGCACTGCCATCGCCCGGGGCGATTTCCAGGCGGCGCAGGTAAAAAAGCTCGCCCAGGGCAGCCTCCACGGCAGCCCCTGCTACCGGGCGCGTCTCAACGACGCCGACCGGCTGCTGTTCGTGTTGATCCGCCATGGGGATGAGGTCTGTGCCCTGATGCTGGAAGTGATCGCCCACCATCGCTACGACAGCTCCCGCTTCCTCCGGGGCGCGCGGATCGACCCCGAGCACATCGACACCGGCGAGGACATCGATGCAGACCACGCCATCTCCGCCGCACAGCAGGCCAGCGCCCTGCGCTACCTCCACCCGGAGCGCGGCACCGTTCATCTGCTCGACAAGCCTCTGTCCTTCGACGATGCCCAGGAGGCCATCTACCGCCAGCCCCCGCCGCTGATCCTGGTGGGCAGCGCCGGCAGCGGCAAGACCGCCCTCACCCTCGAAAAGCTCAAGCACGCCACGGGTGAAGTGCTCTACGTCACCCACTCCGCCTACCTGGCCCAGTCCGCCCGTGACCTCTACCACGCCCATGGCTACGAGCACCCGGACCAGGACGCGGTGTTTCTGTCCTACCGGGAGTTCATCGAGTCGATCCGTGTGCCAGCGGGGCGGGAGGCCACCTGGCGCGACTTCACCGCCTGGTTTGCGCGCATCCGCCAAGGCTTTCGCGGCATTGACCCGCACCAGGCCTTCGAGGAGATCCGCGGCGTGATCGCCGCCTCGGCCGACGGTGTGCTGAGCCGGGCCGCCTACCAGGCCCTGGGCGTGCGCCAGTCGATCTTCCAGGCGGCGAGCCGCGACAGCCTGTACGACCTGTTCGAAAAATACCGGGCCTGGCTCGACGAGGCCGGGCTCTACGACCTCAACCTGGTGGCCCAGGCGTGGCGACCGCTCGCCGCAGCGCGCTACGATTTCGTGGTGGTGGACGAGGTGCAGGATCTCACCCCGGCACAGCTCGCCCTGGTGCTCGCCACGCAGAAGAAGGCCGGCCAATTCCTGCTGTGCGGCGACTCCAACCAGATCGTGCATCCCAACTTCTTCTCCTGGAGTCAGGTCAAGAGCCTGTTCTGGCGCGATGCCGAACTCGCCCGGCGGCAGGAGCTGGCCGTTCTCAGCGCCAACTTCCGCAACAGCCAGCAGGCTACGCGGGTGGCCAACACCCTGCTCAAGATCAAACACCGGCGCTTCGGCTCCATCGACCGGGAAAGCAACTTCCTGGTCGATGCCGTTGGCGGAGAGCCCGGCGAGCTGGCCCTGCTGGCCGACCAGGACAAGGCCCTGCGCGAGCTCGATACAAGCAGCCGCCGCTCCACCCGCTTCGCCGTGCTGGTGCTGCGCGACGAAGACAAGGCCGCCGCCCGCCAACGCTTCGCCACCCCGTTGCTGTTCTCGATCCATGAGGCCAAGGGCCTGGAGTACGACAACATCGTGCTCTACCGCTTCATCTCCGACAATCGCCAGGCCTTCAGTGACATTGTTGAAGGTGTGAGCAAAGCCGACCTCGCCACCGACGAACTCGCCTACCGCCGCGCCCGTGACAAGGAAGACAAGTCGCTGGAGGTCTACAAGTTCTTCGTCAACGCCCTCTACGTCGCCCTCACTCGCGCCACCCGCAATCTCTATCTGGTCGAATCCGACACCGCGCACCCCCTGTTCGGCCTGCTCGACCTGACCCAGGGCGACAGCGCCAGGGTGGAAGCAGCCAAGTCATCCCTCGAAGACTGGCAAAAGGAAGCCCGCAAGCTCGAACTCCAAGGCAAGCAGGAGCAGGCGGACGCCATCCGCCGCGACATCCTGCGCCAGAGCCCGGTGCCCTGGCCGGTGACTGATGAGGCCCGGCTGCGCGAACTGCTGCAAAAGACCTTCCATGACAAGGCCCCCGGCAACAAGCACAAGCAGAGCCTCTACGAATACGCCACGTGCCACGACGAGCCCGAGCTTGCCCACCACCTGCTGAGTGACGCCGATTTCAGTGCCGCCCAGGGCTTTGCCCAGCAACGCAGCACCCTCGGGCGCAAGACCTGGATGGGCTACTTCCAGCGCAACTTCAAGGACATCCTGCGCCAGTGCGA
>JAEUNV010000170.1 GCA_016790385.1 Zoogloea sp. | reverse complement strand
CGCATGTGTTCCTGGGATGCGCCCAGCTCGGCCAGCTCCCGCCAGGGGGCGTCAAGGGGGGCGGGCGGCGAAAGGTCGAGCCGTCCGATGCGTTCGCTGCGCTCCACCAGCGCCGCGAGGCTGGTTTCGAGGCGGCGCGCGATGCGCCGGGCGATGGCGATGCCCAGCCCGGCGGCGGCGAGCGTGAGCAGGACGAGCACGGGGATCACTTCCCGCAGGCGAGCGGGGATGAAATCCGCCTCGCGGGCAAATCCCGCCACCCACCAGCGTTGCGCGCCGAGTTGCAGCGGGACGAACTGGGCCAGCCAGGTTTCGCCCTCGTTCTCGTAGCTGAGCACGCTGCCATCAACCTGGCCTGCGTTGAGCCAGCGGGAATGACCGTGGGTGAGGAAGTCCACGTTGGCGGCGGCGGCGGGCTGGAGCATGGCCCCACGCTGGTCGGAGAGGTTGGCGAAGCGCGGGTAACGGGGAATGCCGACAATGTCGCCGTCGGATGTCAGGACGGCGCTTCCACCACGTTCTCCCACGGGTGTGTCAAGGGTCAGCCTGGAGAGTTCGGCGAGGCTGATGTCGAAGGTGAGGATACGCGCGCGGCCGTCGCTGCCCCGCCAGCGGGTTGATAGGGTGATGCAACCGTCCCCGACACCGGGCGCAAGGAAGGGCGGGCTCCACATCGTGCCTTCCAGGGTGCCGGCCTCCGGGGAGGAGGGCGGGAGCATGTTTTCGAGCTTCGCGCAGGGCGCGTCGCCCTCACGGGACAGGGTGATGCGCCGTCCGTCCGTGGTGGCCAGGTGGATTGCGCCAAGGCGGGATTCATCCCGGAGCAGGGGGGCCATGAGTTCGTCGAAGCCGGCCCGGTCATCGACACGGAGGCGCCCCGATTGCCCAAGGGCACGGGCCGTGCCGAGCTGGATCTCGAGGCGCCTGAAACTGCGCTCGGCCTCGGATTGGATATGGGCGGTGGCGAGATCAAGTTGCACCCGGGCCAGGGTCTGGGTTGCGGGAACGACGATGAGAAAGTGCACGGCCAGACCAAAGGTGATCAGGCAGGCCGCAAAGGTGATGGAAAGGCCGACCAGCAGACTGCGCGCAAGTGGGGGGCGGGACGGAATGCTGACGGGGTCGGACATGATGGGGGTTCAGTCCGGTGCGAGGAGGCCGGGATGGCCGTCCTTGGCACCGCTTGCATGCGTCCCGTAGGTTTGAAAGCGTTCGATCACCTCAGCCATCTCCGCTGCTGAAAGCAGGGTGGGCTGGCCGAGCTGACAGGCTCGCCAGTATTGTTCGCAGAGCGTTTCGAACTCGATCGCCAGGGCCAGACTGCTGCGTAGATCCGACCCGAACACGAGCATGCCGTGGTTGGCCAGCAGGCAGGCGTTGCGACCTTCGAGTGCCGTGAGGGCTGCGTCGGAGAGGGCCTGGGTACCAAAGGTGGCGTAGGGGGCGCAGCGAATGCTGTCGCCGCCAAAGCGCGCGATCATGTAGTGGAAGGCGGGTATTCCCCGCCGCAGGCAGGCGAGGGCGGTGGCAAAGGGTGAATGGGCATGGAGGACGGCGCCCGCCTCGGGGTGGGCGGCGAGGATGTCCCGATGGATGCGCCATTCACTGGATGGCGCGTAGGGCCCCTGCCAGCTTCCGTCCATGGCCACCAGTGCCATGTCGCTGTCGGTGCAGTCCTCGTAGCTGCGCCCGCTCGGGGTGATCAGGAAGCCTCGGGAGCAACGCACGCTGGCATTGCCGGCGGTGCCTGCATTAAGCCCGCTGCTGGCCATGGAGCGGGCGGTGGCCAGCAGGCCGGCACGCAGCACGTTCTCGTTCATCGGCAGTCTCCGGTGGGCGCGTCAGGAGGTGGCGAGGGGGGCGAGGGCGTCAGGGGCGAGGACGCCGGATTCGCAAATTATGCCAGTCAGCAGCCCGGCTGGCGTGACATCGAAGGCCGGGTTGCACACGGCGCTGGTCGAGGCGACCAGCCGTGTGCGTACCACGCTGCCATCTCCGGCGAGGCCGGTCAGCATGCGAACCTCGTCGGCGTCCCTTTCTTCGATGGGGATGGCCGCTCCGTTCGGGCAGGCAAGATCGATGGTCGACCGAGGTGCCGCCACATAAAAAGGCACGTCGTGGGCGCGGGCTGCAAGGGCTTTGAGGTAGGTGCCCACCTTGTTGGCGGTGTCACCGTTGGCGGCAATGCGGTCGGCCCCGACGATGACGCAATCGACCCGGCCCTCGGCCATCAGCCAGCCGGCGGCGTTGTCGGCCACGAGAGTGTGGGGAAGGCCGGAGCGGGCGAGTTCCCAGGCGGTGAGGAGCCCCTGATTGCGGGGGCGGGTCTCACTGACCCAGACATGGATGTCGAGCCCGGCGGCGTGGGCGGCGTAAAGGGGCGCGAGGGCCGTGCCATGTCCGCAGGTGGCAAGCCAGCCGGCGTTGCAGTGGGTCATGATGTTCAGGGGGCGCCGGGCGGTGGCGGCCTGCCGGCGCAGCAATGCCAGGCCATGTTCGCCGATGCGGGCGTTGGCGGCCGCATCCTCCCGGCGGATGGCTTCGGCCTCGGCCCAGGCGGCGGCGGCCCGTGCGCCGGGCGCAAGGGGCAGGAGCGCGGCGCGCATGCGATTGAGGGCCCAGTGCAGGTTCACCGCTGTGGGGCGCGTCTGGCGCAGGGAGCGGTCGGCTTCTTCAAGCGTCGCATCGGAGGCGTCGTGGCGCAGGGCCAAGGCCACGCCGAAGGCAGCCGTGGCGCCGATCAGGGGGGCGCCCCGCACCTGCATGTCGCGGATGGCGGTGACGGCGTCGGCGAGGCCGGCGAGGTGCAGGTAATGTTCTTCGAAGGGCAGGCGGGTCTGGTCGAGGATGACGACCTGATCGCCGTCCCTGCGCAGGGTCGGGCAGAGGGCGGGCACGGTTTTACCTCAATGGCGTAACGCCGGATTGTATCGGGCTGTGTCCGCCCGGTGCGGGGAATCGACGGCTTTTTGGTGTTGCGGGTTGCGGCGGCCGGCCGGTGGCTGGCCGGCGTGGCGGGCATCTGCCAGAATCCCCGGCCTGTCCTGGAGGCTCGCCGATGCCGCATTTGCCCTTTCCGCTTGAATCCCGCCTGCCCGATGTGGGCACCACGATCTTCACGACCATGTCCCGCCTCGCCCAGGCATGTGGCGCCATCAATCTGTCCCAGGGGTTTCCGGACTTCAGCGCCGAAGATGTGCTCTTTGAGCGGGTGTCCCACTGGATGCGCAGTGGCCACAACCAGTACGCGCCGATGGCGGGCGTGGCGGCCCTGCGCGAGGCCATCGCCGCCAAGGTGGGCACGCTGTACGGTGCCGGCTACGATCCCGAGGATGAAATCACCGTGACGGCTGGTGCGACCCAGGCGCTGTTCACCGCTGTGGCGGCGCTGGTGCATCCGGGCGACGAGGTGATCGTGTTCGAACCGGTTTACGATTCCTACGTGCCGGCTATCCAGTTGCAGGGCGGGGTAGTCCGGCGCGCGCGGCTGAGCGCGCCGGACTACCGTCCCGATTGGGATGCGGTGCGGCAGCTGGTCACGCCGCGCACGCGCATGATCATGGTCAACACGCCCCATAACCCCACGGGCAGCGTATGGTCGGCGGCCGATCTGCAGGCGCTCGCCGAGCTGACGCGGGATACCGGGATCGTGGTGGTGGCAGATGAAGTCTATGAGCACATCGTCTTTGATGGTGTGCGCCATGAAAGTGTTGCCCGCTATCCCGAGCTGGCGGCGCGCAGTGTGATCGTTTCGAGTTTTGGCAAGACCTTTCATGTGACCGGCTGGAAGGTGGGCTATGTGCTGGCGCCCCGGGCACTGATGGCGGAATTTCGCAAAGTGCATCAATTCAATGTGTTCACGGTGAACACGCCGGTGCAGCTCGCGCTTGCCGACTATATGGAAGAGCCCTCCCGTTACGGGGGGCTTGCGGCCTTCTACCAGGGCAAGCGTGATTGCTTTCGGGCGGGGCTGGCGGGAACCGCTTTTGAAGTGCTGCCCTGCTCCGGCACTTATTTCCAGACCGTGCGCTACAGCGCGATTTCCTCTGCCCCGGATACGGCCTTTGTGGACTGGCTGACCCGCGAGGTGGGGGTGGCGGCGATCCCGCTGTCGGCCTTCTTTGGTGACGGACGTGACGAAAAGGTGATCCGCTTCTGTTTCGCCAAACGGGACGAGACCCTCCAGGCAGCCTTCGAGCGGCTGCGGCGCTTCTGCTAAACTCGATTGCGTTCCCCTGGAGGTCTTTCGTGCGCAATCTTCTGTTGTTCGTCCTCTTCCTGATCGGCCTGTTCTACGTGCGGCGCGCCCTGCGTCGGGGTGCTGGCGGCCGGGGCGGCGCGGCTGGCAGCAGGGCCGATGGCGGCGGAGCGGCAGCGGAGGATTCCCGGAGGGTGCTCGACGCGGAACAAATGGTGGCCTGCGCCCACTGTGGCCTGCATGTGCCGGAAAGTGAGAGCGTGCGTGGCAGTGGCGAATTCTTTTGTTCCGACGAGCACCGCCGCCTGGGTGTTCGCCGATGAAGGCGGACCTCGCGTCGAGCTTCGAACTGCAAATGGCGGATGGGCTGGCCAGAGCTGAGCCCCTGCGCTACCTCAACCTTTTCCGACTGGTCCTCGCTGGCTTCTTCCTCGTGGCGGGGCGCCCGCTCCAGTTGGGGGGCGACTCTCCCACCCTGTTCATCGCCGCGGCCATCGCCTATATGTCCGCGGTGCTGATCCTGGGCTTCCGGGACGCGGAACGCCTGCTCGGCACCCCGCAACTGGTGACTTTGCAGGTGCTGGTGGATATCACCCTGCTGACGGTGATCATGTGGGCCAGCGGCGGCTACCGAAGCGGCATTCCCATCCTCATCCTGGTGGCCTTGGCCGGTGCCGGGCTGGTGGGCCAGGGGCGGATGGTGCTGTTTTATGCCGCCTATGCGACGGTGGCAGTGCTCTTGGAGAATGCCTTCCGCTTGCTCTCCGGAAGGGAGACGGTGGACTTCTTCACTGTCGGCATCACCTGCATCGGTTTTTTTGCCATTGCCCAGGTCGCCCGCCTGCTGGCCCAGCGCGCCCTGGCCAACGAGGATCTGGCCCGTCAGCGTGGGGCGGACCTCGCCAATCAGTTGCGTCTCAACCGGCAGATCATCCAGGACATGCAGGATGGGGTGCTGGTGGTGGGAGAGGGGGCCGTCGTGCGTCAATTCAATCCCCAGGCCACCACCCTGCTGGGGACGACGCTGCGCGAGGGCGTGAGCTTGAAGGCATGCGCGCCGTCCCTGGAGCGGGAGTTGCACCGTCAGGCGGAGCACCGCGAGTCGGCCCACAGCCTGCTTGCCGAAGGCAGCGGCAAAATGCTGCTGGTGCGCGTGCTGCC
>JAEUNV010000420.1 GCA_016790385.1 Zoogloea sp. | reverse complement strand
CGCGCTGAATCGGGATGGGATGGCGCAGCTCACTGCGGGTTTTGCCGCCCTCGGCCTGGAGTGGATTCCCTCCGCAGGCAATTTTGTGACCTTCAAGGTCGGCAACGGGGTCAAGGTTAACCAGGGGCTGCTGCGCCAAGGTGTCATCGTGCGCCCCATTGGCGGTTACGGCATGCCCGAATGGTTGCGGGTGTCCATTGGCCTCGAGAGCGAGAATTCCCGCTTCCTCGAAGCTCTGCCCGTGGCCCTGGGCTGAGTGAGGCTCGCCGTGCGCAAAATCGAAAAACTCGTGGTGTGCGGCGTCGGGCTGATTGGCGGGTCGGTGGCGCTGGCTCTGCGCCAGGCCAGGCTGGTTGAACGTGTGGTGGGTATCGGTCGGCGCCCCGAACCCCTCGCCCAGGCTCGGCAGCTTGGTGTGATCGACGAGATATCCACTGACTGGGCCGAGGCACTGGACGGGGCGGACATGGTCCTGCTGGCCATGCCCGTTGGCCAGATGGAGACGGTCGCCCAGGCCATGGCGCCCCATCTGGGTCCGAACACCGTCGTGACGGACGCGGGCAGCACGAAGCGGGATGTGATTGAGGCGATCTACCGTCATCTGGGCGCCCATCTGGCTCATGTCGTTCCGGCGCATCCCATTGCCGGCGCCGAGAAGAGCGGGCCTGCCGCTGCCCGTGCCGATCTATACCGTGGGCGCAAGGTGGTGGTCACGCCCCTCCCCGAAAATACGCCCGAGGCGGTCTTGCGAGTGCGCGAGTTGTGGGCCGCCTGCGGGGCTGTATTGCATGAGATGAGTCCGCAAGAGCATGACCGGGTGTTTGCCGCGGTCAGTCATCTGCCCCATCTGCTGGCCTTCGGCCTCGTCCATGATCTGGCCGGGCGGGCCAATGCCGAGCAGCTATTCAGTTACGCAGCCAGCGGTTTCCGTGATTTCACCCGGGTGGCCGGGAGCCATCCGGAAATGTGGCGCGATATCTGTGTGGCCAATCGCCATTCCCTAATGGCCGAGCTTGATGCCTACCTGTCCGAACTGGCTTATCTGCGAGCCCTGCTGATGGCGGGCGACGGGCCCGCGCTGGAAGCCGTCTTCGATGCGGCCAGCCGGGCGCGTAACGAATGGGCTGACAAGGCTTTCCCTGCGACGCCTTCGGGCGAGTGAAACAAGGATATTCCATGGATTTCATCGATCTGCCGCCGATGCGAGGGGCTTGCGGGACCGTGCGCTTGCCCGGCTCAAAAAGCATCTCTAACCGCGTGTTGCTGCTGGCGGCCTTGGCCGAAGGAGACACGCTTGTCGAGGATCTGCTGGATTCTGACGATACCCGGGTGATGCGCAATGCGCTCCTTGCCCTTGGCGTGAGCGTGGAGGAGGAGGGGGCGGCACTGCGTGTGCGCGGTTGCGCGGGGCGCTTTCCCCGGTTGCAGGCGGATCTGTTCGTCGGCAATTCCGGGCTGAGTATCCGCACCCTGGTGCCAGCCATCGTTGCCTCACTTTCCGGCTGTGGCGATGCCAAGGCCGAGGTGCGTCTGTCGGGCGTGCCCCGGATGCACGAGCGCCCTATCGGCGATCTTGTGGACGGTCTCAAGCAGCTCGGCGCCCAGGTCGTCTGGCTGGGGCAGGAAGGCTATCCGCCCCTGGCGCTTCAGCCCGCCCAGCTTGCCGCCGAACGGGTGAGCGTGCGCGGCAGCGTGTCAAGCCAGTTCCTCACCGGCTTGCTTCAGGCCGCGCCGCTGGTGGCGCGGGATAAACCCCTTACCATTGATGTGGAAGGTGAGCTGATCAGCCGTCCTTACGTGGAGATCACCCTCAATCTGATGGAGCGTTTCGGGGTGGTGGTCCAGCGTGATGGTTGGAGCCGATTTGTTGTTCAGCCAGGTCAGCGCTATGTGTCGCCCGGCCGGATTGCGGTAGAGGGCGATGCATCCACCGCCAGTTATTTCCTCGCCGCTGGTGCACTCGGCGGTGGTCCGGTGCGTGTCGTCGGTGCGGGAAAGCGTAGCATCCAGGGGGATGTGAAGTTTGCTGACGCCCTGGCCGTGATGGGGGCGGAGGTCGTCTGGGGCGAAGACTGGATCGAAGCGCGCGCGCCGGCATCCGGTCGCCTCAAGGCCTTCGATCTGGATCTCAATCACATTCCTGACGCAGCCATGACCCTGTCGGTGGCGGCATTGTTCGCCGACGGCCCGAGCACGCTGCGCAATATCGGCAGCTGGCGGGTCAAGGAGACGGATCGAATTGCCGCCATGGCGGCCGAATTGCGCAAGCTGGGCGCCACGGTGGAGGAGTTTCCTGAAAGCCTTCGCGTCACGCCGCCAGCCCGGCTGCATGCCGCGGTTATCGACACCTACGACGACCATCGGGTCGCCATGTGCTTTTCGCTCGCAACCTTGGGTGGGCCGTATGTTCGGATCAATGATCCCATGTGCGTGAAGAAAACTTTTCCTGAGTATTTCCAGACCTTTGCCGGGATCGCCACGCCTGTGCCGGTCGTGGCGATCGATGGGCCGTCCGCTTCCGGAAAGGGGACGGTGGCTGCCCAGGTGGCCCGGGTTCTCGGCTTTGATCACCTCGACAGTGGCGCCCTTTACCGGATTGTGGCCCTGGCAGCCCAGCGTCAGGGGCTTGCCCTCGACGCCGAGGCGGCGCTGGCGGCGCTAGCGGCAGGGCTGCCTGCTCGCTTCGAAAACGAGCGCGTTCTGCTGGATGGGCTTGATGTCACCGATGAGATCCGCAGCGAGGCCTGCTCAGCTGGCGCTTCAAGAGTGGCAGCTCTTCCCGCCGTGCGGGACGCACTGTTTGCGCGGCAACGGGCCTTTCGCCGCGGCAACGGATTGGTTGCGGAGGGGAGGGATATGGGGTCGGTGGTGTTTCCCGATGCGGCCCTCAAGATCTTCCTGACGGCCTCCGTGGAGGCGCGCAGCGAGCGTCGCTATAAGCAGTTGATCGGTAAAGGAATGACTGCTAGTATGGACGATCTCCTCAGAGATTTGCATGAACGGGATGCGCGGGATTCCCAGCGCCCCGTGGCGCCCCTGAAGAGAGGTGAGGATGCTGTGCTGCTTGATACCTCCGGAATGACTGTCCAGCAGGCGGTCGATTTCGTGGTCGAACGGGCAGCGGCACTTCGCAGCTAAGGTCTTCCTTGCTCGCCCGGGCGAGGAAGGTTTGTTAACCAGGAGCCGTCTCACGACGGTTGTAAGGTTCTTTTTCACATATGTCCACTGCCACCCCTATTTCCCTCGAGGAAAGCTTTGCCGCCCTGTTCGAGGAGTCCCTCAATCGTCAGGAAATGCGCGCCGGTGAAGTCATCACCGCCGAAGTCGTGCGGATCGACCAGAACTTCGTGGTCGTCAACGCCGGCCTTAAGTCCGAGAGCTACATTCCCATTGAGGAATTTCGCACCGATCGCGGTGAGCTGACCACCGAAATCGGTGATTACGTTCAGGTCGCCATCGAGCAGCTTGAAGACGGTTACGGTGAAACCCGTCTGTCCCGCGACAAGGCCAAGCGCATCGCCGCCTGGAACGATCTCGACAAGGCGCTCAACGACGCCATCCTCGTCAAGGGCATGATCACCGGCAAGGTGAAGGGCGGCCTGACCGTCATGGTCAATGGCATCCGTGCGTTCCTGCCGGGTTCCCTGGTGGACATGCGTCC
>JAEUNV010000169.1 GCA_016790385.1 Zoogloea sp. | reverse complement strand
CGCGGCAATTCGGGTTTCTGGCGCGCCTATCCGGCGCTGGCCGGCGCGCGCATTGCGTTCGAGGAGATCGCCTGCCCGGATGCCTTTCGCCGTCATCCGCGGCTGGCTTGGGGCTTCTATGGTCATCGTCTGAATCTGTATCGGCGCACCCTCCCTCACCTGGGCTTTGCGATCCTGCAAGGTATTGGCGCCCGACTCGCTCGGGGTTGCTTCGTGTTTACATCCAACGTGGACGGCCAGTTCCAACGGGCAGGCTTTCCGGAAGATGTGATCTGCGAGGTGCACGGTTCCCTGCACCACCTTCAATGCATGGAGCCCTGCGGACACGGCATCTTCTCCGCCGACACTTATGTTCCGGAAGTGGATGAGGAGGCCTGCCTGCTCACCAGCCCGCTGCCGCGCTGCACACGCTGCGATGCGCTGCTCCGGCCGAATGTATTGATGTTTGGTGATGGTGAATGGCTGAGCCAGCGGACGGCGGGTCAGCGTCGGCGGCTGGAGCAGTGGTTGCGAACAACGCATCGTCCGGTGGTCATCGAGATCGGAGCGGGTAGCCATGTCCCAACGGTGCGCTGGTTCAGCGAGACGCTCGGCGAGCCTCTGATACGCATCAACCCGACCGAGCCGGATATTCCCGGCCAGGGAGTCAGTCTGGCAATGGGTGGGCTGGATGCCTTGTCAGGGATCCGCGCAGCGCTGGATCGTCAGGGCTTTCCGGGGTGAAGTCGGCGATGGTGTGTTTCACGTGAAACAACGCGGATGAAGCCGGCACTTTCGATTTCGGGGCTGGTCATGGCCGGCTCTATCCTGTGCCTTACGGCGTACCTTCCATTGACCGAAACGGAGTGTTTCACGTGAAACATGCCGATTTGCTTCGTTTGCCCCTTGGCCCTGGGGCAAGCCTCGCCCTTCGCCAGCGTCGCCCAGCCTCAAGTAGTCCAAGCCGCTTTCAGTCCATCTCGGTGGCGGATACCTCAGCCTTCGGTGCCCTCTATCTTCTGGATGGCGATGCGATGGCGGCCGAGGTGGATGAGTTCATGATCCATGAAAGCCTGGTGCACATCCCTGCCCTGAGCCATCCCAGCCCTCGTCAAGTGATGGTGCTCGGAGGTGGCGATGGCGCTTCGGCCCGGGAACTGCTTAAACACCCCGGCCTTGAGCGGGTGCTCGTCGCTGAACTTGATCCCGGCGTTGTCGCCATGGTCCGCAGCCATCTTCCCGCCCTGCCCCAGGGAGCCTTCGATGCCCGGCAAGTCAGCCTGCGTTTTGGTGATGCCGCTGACACCCTCGCCTCTGCTCAACGACAGGGGGAGCGCTTCGACCTGATCGTCTTCGATCTGACCGAAGCTGATGACCCGGCCTGCGCCCACCTGCACCAAATGGATTTCCTCCAACTCTGCGCGGCCAGCCTCGCTCCCCATGGGATAATCCACGTCCAGCTCGGCTCCCCCTTTTACCAGCCCGGTAAGGTGGCAAGCCTGTATCGCCGACTGGGTGCCGTCTTCCCCGTGCTTGGGGTCAGCCTGATCCATGTCCCCCTATACGGTGGCCCCTGGCTTCTGGCCACCTGTGCCGGGGATGATTTCCGTGAGCCGGATGAGGCGACCCTTGTCGAGCGTATGGCTGCGAGGGGTATTCACGGTTTGCGCTACTACAATCCGGCGCTTCACCTGGCCAGCCGCGCCCTGCCCAATTACATCCGCGACTTGCTCGCTTGAATTCCATGCCCAGCCGCCCGCCCCGTTCCACCTCCCCTGCCGCGTCCGTCCTCGCCGAGGACAGCCTCGCTTACGCTCTTGCCACAACCGCCGACCTGATTGCCGACGTGGTGGCCGGGGGAAACCTCACCGAAGCGCTCGCCGCCCTGTGGAGCGCCCGACCGGCGACACCTCCCGGCGTCCGTGGCGCCATTCTCGATCTCACCTATGGAACCCTGCGTGACTATGGTCGACAGGATTTCATCCTCGCCCGGTTGCTCCAGAAGCCCTTGCCCGAGCCTGTACAGTCCCTGTTGCGGGTGGCGTTGTACCGTCTCGACAGCCGAGCCGACACCGCTCATACGATTGTCGATCAGGCAGTCACTGCCGCGTCAACGCTGCTTGCGGGCAGGTTCAAGGGGGTGGTGAATGGCGTGCTGCGCAATGCCCTGCGCCAGTCTGCCGAGCTGAAGCGTGCTGCCGACGCGGACATGGTGGCGGAGTTTCGCCATCCGCCCTGGTGGATCCGCCGCCTGCGCAACCAGTACCCGGACACCTGGCGCGCCATCCTGGCAGCGGGCAACACCCATCCGCCGATGGCCTTGCGCGTCAATCGCCGACGGGCCGAGGTGCGTGAGGTGTTGTCGGCCTTCGCCGCCGCTGATCTGCCCGTCCGCGAGCTGAGCAACGGCGCGCTTCTGCTTGATCGCCCGGTTCCCGTGGCCCGGGTGCCGGGCTTCGCCGAAGGCCGGGTCAGCGTCCAGGATGCGGGGGCGCAATACGCCGCCGGCTACCTTGATCTGGCCGACGGTCAGCGGGTTCTCGACGCCTGCGCTGCGCCGGGCGGCAAGACATCACATATCCTCGAGCGCGCCCAGGTGGATCTGCTTGCCCTGGATGCCGATGCTGTTCGCGCCCGTCGGGTCAGTGAAAATCTGGATCGTCTTGGTCTGTCGGCCGAGGTCAGGGCTGCGGAT
>JAEUNV010000417.1 GCA_016790385.1 Zoogloea sp. | reverse complement strand
GCCGATCAACTGTTTGCCACGCTGGACACCACCTCCCGTCGACTTTTTCTGGGTGATGCCGGGAACATCGTCCTCTCGGACACGGTCGGATTCATTCGAGACCTGCCCCATGCGTTGGTAGCGGCGTTCCACGCCACACTTGAGGAAACGGTGGCCGCGGATTTGCTCCTGCATGTCGTCGACTCTTCCAGCGATGACAGAGAGGGGCAGATAGCGGCTGTCAATGATGTGTTGGAAGAGATCGGCGCAGGAACGCTTCCCCAGATCCAGGTGTGGAACAAGATTGACGCGAGTATGGCGAGCGCCGAAGTGCAGAGAGACGCTTGTGGTAACATCTCGCGCGTTTTGCTCAGCGCCAGGTCCGGTGAGGGGCTCGATTTGCTGCGTGAGGTTCTTGCCGACGTGGCACGAAAGCGCAAGGCATCGCTGGCAGCCATCTCGGAGTCCCGGGACGAGTCCTATTGACATGTTCCCTTTACCCCACTTCCCGGAGCGGATATATACCGTGATCTCAGGCATTCTCATGTCCCTCAATGACCCCAAATGGGGCAATCGTGGTGGCGGCGACAATCGTGGCGGTGGCGACAATCAGGGTCCTCCGGACCTCGAAGAGCTATGGCGTGACTTCAATCGACGTCTGTCCGGCATGTTCGGCCGAAATTCCGGCCGGCCTTCGGGTGGGTCGGGCGGCGGAGATGGTGGCAATCGACTCCCGGAATTCAATTTTCGTCAGTTTGGAGGTGGGATCGGGCTGATTGCTGCCTTTGGCGCGGTGATTTGGCTGGCAAGCGGTTTTTACATTGTGGACGCCAGTCAGCGAGGTATCGTCCTGCAGTTCGGACGCTTCCTGGAAGCCACCGAGCCGGGGCTGCGCTGGCGTCTTCCTTACCCGATTCAGACGCATGAGCTGGTCAATCTGACCGGGGTGCGTACGGTGGAGATCGGCTATCGCGGTTCGGAGCGTAACAAGGTGCTCAAGGAAGCCCTGATGCTGACGGACGACGAGAACATCGTGAACATCCAGTTTGCGGTGCAGTACATCCTCAAGGATCCCCAGCAGTACCTCTTCAACAATCGCGGCGCCGATGATTCCGTGATTCAGGCGGCAGAGACTGCGGTGCGTGAGATCGTGGGCAAGAGCAAGATGGACTTCGTGCTGTACGAAGGGCGTGAGCAGGTCGCGGCGAACGCCCAAAAGCTCACCCAGGAGATTCTCGACAGATATGCCACGGGTATTCAAGTGAGCAAAGTCACCATGCAGAACGCTCAGCCGCCTGAACAGGTGCAGGCGGCTTTCGATGATGCGGTCAAGGCGGGTCAGGACCGTGAGCGGCAAAAGAATGAAGGGCAGGCCTATGCAAACGACGTCATTCCGCGTGCCCGCGGCGCTGCGTCGCGCCTGCTTGAAGAAGCCGATGCGTACAAGGGCCGGGTAGTGGCGCAAGCGGAAGGTGATGCCTCGCGCTTTAAGCAAATTCTCACCGAATACGCCAAGGCTCCCGAAGTTACGCGGCAGCGTATGTACATCGACACGATGCAACAGGTTTTGTCGAATACCTCGAAGATCTTGGTTGATGCCAAAGGCAGCGGGAACCTGCTTTATCTTCCGCTCGACAAGCTGATGCAAGTCACCGCGTCCGCCGTGGCGGGTGCGGCCCCTAGTGCCGACCCAGCCCAGGCAGTGCGTCCGTCCAGTGCTCCCGTAACTGAAAGCGCAATTACGCCACCGCGTGTCGATGCTCTTTCGGGTGAGGCCAGAACGCGGGAAGCCACACGCAATCGTGATCGGGGGGAACGTTGATGAGAGAACGCTTTTCGCTTCTTGTCGGTGCCGGCCTGTTCGCCGTTGCGGTGCTGTCGATGTCGCTATTTACCGTTGATCAGCGTCAGCATGCGCTGGTTTTCCAGCTGGGTGAGGTCAAGGAGCAGATCAGTACACCGGGTCTGCACATGAAGATTCCTCTGATCCAGAACGTGCGTTATTTCGATAGTCGTATCCTGACCCTCGATACGACGGAGCCGGAGCGTTTCATCACGTCGGAAAAGAAAAACGTACTTGTGGATCTTTTCGTCAAGTGGCGCATCGTCGATCCCAAGCTTTACTACATCTCGGTTGGTGGCGATGAGGCCCGGGCCAGGACACGTCTTGAGCAGACAGTGAATGCTGGCTTGCGTGAAGAGTTCGGTAAGCGGACTGTGCACGATGTGGTGTCCGGTGAGAGGAACCGGATCATGGATGAGATGCGCGTCAAGGCCGACCAGGATTCCCGCAAGATCGGTGTCCAGATCGTTGATGTGCGCCTGAAGCGAGTGGATCTTCCCGCCGAGGTTTCCGAGTCCGTTTATCGACGCATGGAAGCAGAGCGCAAGCGCGTGGCCAATGAACTCCGCTCCGAAGGCGGCGCCGAGGCCGAGAAGATCAAGGCCGATGCAGACAAGCAGCGTGAGGTGATACTTGCGGAAGCCTACCGGACAGCCCAGATGGTCAAGGGCGAAGGTGACGCGAAGGCGTCGGCCATCTACGCTCAGGCATTTGCTCAAAGCCCTGAGTTCTACGCGTTCTACCGTAGTCTCGAGGCTTACCGGAGCAGTTTCAGGAACAAGTCCGACGTGATGGTTGTTGAGCCGAACTCTGAGTTCTTCAAATACCTGAAAAGTTCGGGAGGCCGCTCGGGCGGTTCTGATTCAAGCAAGAGCGGGAAGTGATGGGGCAGACCCTCGTCATCGCCCTTGCGCTCATGCTGATTCTGGAAGGCGTCATCCCATTTGTTGCCCCCGCCACTTGGCGGGAGACTTTCTCCCGCCTGATCCGTCTGGCGGACGGACAGATTCGTTTTGTCGGTCTGGGTTCGATGGTTCTTGGCCTCATCATTCTGATTGTTTTTTCCTGAGGCGCTTTACCCATGTTGCGTTGGGTCTTACCCGAAAATATC
>JAEUNV010000132.1 GCA_016790385.1 Zoogloea sp. | reverse complement strand
CGCAGGGACGCCTTTCTCAACCTCGCCCGGGATGCGGAGTACCGGGATGGAGAATCGCCCATGCACACCGTTCGCATCGGGGTTTATGCCGGCCTTATCGCCACCAGTCTCGGCTGCACCCCGGCCTGGTGCGAAATGCTTGAGCGGGCGGCGCAAATGCACGACATTGGAAAGATCGGCATTCACGACAGCATTCTCAGCAAGACCGGCCCGCTGACCACGGAAGAATGGCGGATCATGCGCGAACATCCCCGCATCGGCGCAGCCATCATCGGCCAGTCCACCGAGCCCCTGCTTCAAATGGCCGGCGAGATCGCCCTGACCCACCACGAGCACTACAACGGCGCGGGCTATCCCCTGGGCTTGTGCGGCAACGACATTCCCCTTGCGGGGCGGATCGTCGGTGTAGCCGACTTCTTCGACGCCCTTACCCACGACCGCAACTATCGCAAGGCCTTGCCCGTTGATACCGTGCTGTCGATGATCCGCGAGCGCCGCGGCGAACAGTTCGACCCTCAGGTTGTCGACGCCTTCCTGCGCATCAGCAGCCAGATCAAGGCCGCACGCCAACGCATCATTGAACAGGAGCGTTTCTGCGAGGCCACGGAGGGCTGGGACGGCGACTGGTGGATGCTCGCCTGAGGTGAGCCTTGCGCGCCCTCAACCCGACGCGCTCCCAATCTTGGATTACCTCTTTGCCGGCCGCCGGAACGCTTCCTTCTCCCGCGCTTCTGGCGGAAACTGGCGGGCATGACAGCGCCCCCCGTTTCCCCCATCCCCCTATCCTTCCTCGATCTCGTGGCAGTCCGCGAGGGCGGCACCGTTGCGGAAGCCCTAGCGATTGCCCTGCGCACCGCCCGGCATGCCGAAGCCCTCGGCTTCACCCGTTATTGGCTTGCCGAACATCACAACATGGCGGGGATCGCCAGCTCGGCCACCGCGGTGCTGGTGGGCCACATCGCCGGCGGCACCCGGACGATCCGGGTAGGCTCCGGCGGCATCATGCTGCCCAATCACGCACCTCTGGTGGTCGCGGAGGCTTTCGGCACCCTGGCTGAACTCTATCCGGGGCGGATCGACCTGGGCCTGGGACGCGCCCCAGGCACCGACGGCGCGACCATGCGCGCCCTGCGCCGGGATCGAATTGAACGGGAAGAGGACTTCCCGCGGGACGTGGCCGAGCTGCAACAGCTCCTCGCCCCCGCCCAACCGGGCCAGCAGATCATCGCCATGCCTGGTGCCGGCACCCGGGTACCGATCTGGCTGCTCGGCTCCAGCCTGTTCTCTGCGCGACTGGCCGCCGCCCGGGGGCTTCCCTACGCCTTTGCTTCACATTTCGCGCCGCGTCTGCTGATACCGGCACTTGATCTCTATCGCCGGGAATTTCAGGCTTCAGCGTACCTCACCAAACCCTACGTCATCATCGGCGTGCCACTCATCGCCGCCCCCACCGACGCCGAGGCCGCGTTTCTGGCGAGCAGCACTTTCCAGCGGGTGCTGGGAATCCTTCGGGGCGATCGGCGTCGCCTGCAAGCCCCGCAGGCTGACTTCATGGCCCGGCTATCCGACGACGAGCGCAACGCCATCGCTGACTTTCTCGGCGCAGCGGTGATCGGCGGCCCCGACACCGTGCGCGACGGACTCGCCCGCCTCATCTCGACCACGGGCGCGGATGAATTGATGCTGGTCTCCGACATCTTCGACCCGACCCTGCGCCTGCGCGCCCTCGAACTCGCCGTCTCAGCCCGTGACGCACTGGGGGATCGCGTCGGCGCCTGACACCGGACGATTTCCAAACCTGGGTCGAACTGCCCATGCCGAGCGCAGACGCAAAAAAGGCCCGATCACTACGGTGATCGGGCCTTAATGCTTGAAACTGGTTGCGGGGGCAGGATTTGAACCTGCGACCTTCGGGTTATGAGCCCGACGAGCTGCCAGACTGCTCCACCCCGCGTCTGGAGGGGGCGAATACTAAGCGCTAATCACCGAAACGCCAAGCGTTTTCTTTCCAACCGTCACTACGCGCCTGAGCTGAAAAAAGTAGGGCCAGCCCCAAAGGCCGGCCCTACTCGCGAACTAATCTGGTGCCCCCTGACGGAATCGAACCGCCAACTGATGATTACAAGTCAACTGTTATACCACTTAACTAAGGGGGCCTTGCAGGGGCATCGGACCGTCTTCGACAACGCAGTTGCATGGACGGAGAAGGCCGCGCTGCACTATCCTTTGGGAAGGCGCAGGCCCGAGCGAGGGCCGGATTATAAACAAACCGCCCCATTCACGCAGCTTTGCCAAAACGCATGCCCACTGCCATCAAGCCGGACGCCCCCCGCGGGGCACCGGAAAGCCCGGTCAAGCCGCCTATCCGCCTGCTCTTTATCGAGGATTCGGAAAACGACGTCCTGCTGATCCTGCACCAGTTCCGCAACGCGGGCTACGCCCCCACCCATCGGCGCGTGGCCTCACCGACGGAGATGCGCGCGGCGCTGGCATCAGAGCGCTGGGACCTCATCCTGTGCGACCACAACCTGCCGGGCTTCAGTGCCCAGGGCGCCCTGCGCGTGACGCGCGAGCTTGCCCTCGACCTCCCCTTCATCATCGTCTCGGGCGTGATGCAGGAGGACGAAGCGATTGCCGCGATGCGTGCCGGGGCCCACGACTACCTGAGCAAGAATAAGCTCGACCGCCTGATTCCCGCGGTCGAGCGGGAACTGCGCGAAGTGGCCAACCGTCGCGAGAAGCGCCAGGCCGAACATACCCTGCGCCAGAGCGAGGCGCGCCTGCGCGCCCTCACCGACAACATTCCGGGCGTCGTCTTCCAGATGGGCTACACGCCGGATCGAACGCTCGGTTTCCAGTATCTCAGTGAAGCCGCCGCCATGCTCTTCGGCGCGCCGGCCGAAGAACTCATCGGCGGTTCCGCCGGCTGGATGAGCTGGCTGCTGGATGAGGATCTTCCCGGCTTTGTTGCTGCCGCGGCAAGCTCGGCAGACAGCCTGTCAACACTCAACTGGGAGGGCCGCATCCAGCTTCCCACTGGCGAACAGAAGTGGATCAACCTGCGCAGCTCGCCGCGCCTGTCCGAATGCGGCAAGGTGGTGTGGGAAGGCGTCATGTGGAACATCACCCACAGCAAGCGTGTGGAGGCCGATCTGCGCGAATCCCGCGGGCAGCTGGCCGCACTCTCCAACCACCTGCAGCGCATCAAGGAAGAGGAACGTGAACGCATTGCCCGGGACGTGCATGACGTGCTGGGCGGTACCCTGGTTGCCATGAAGTTTGAGATGTCCCTGCTGGAATCCAAGCTCGACACCCAGCTCACCCAGGCCAGGGAAAGGGCCCGCAACGTCGGCCGCATGGTGGATGACGCCATCGCCACGGTCGGCCGCGTCACCCGTGAGCTGCGCCCCGGCATTCTCAAGGATTTCGGCCTCGCCGCCGCCATCGAATCCCAGGGGGAGGACTTCGCTCAACGTACAGGCATAACTTGTAACATTCTTTGCACCGACCACGACCTGGACCCGGACTACGATACGGCCTTGGCCCTGTTCCGCATCTTTCAGGAAGCGCTGACCAACGTCAGCAAGCATGCTGGCGGCACCGAGGTTCGCGTGCGGCTGATGCAGGAGGGGGACGAAGTGGTTCTGGAAATTGCCGACGACGGATGTGGACTGGCTGCCACCGATCTTCAAAAACCCCGCTCCTTTGGGCTGAGAGGCATCAAGGAACGCATGAGCAGCCTGGGCGGACGCCTCGAACTCAGCCCGGTCGCTCCCCATGGCACCCGTCTCGTGTTGCGGGCTCCGCTTCTGCCGAACCAGACCGAAGAGGTACACAACAACAACCGGAGTGACCCACGATGAGCAAGCCCATCCGAGTCCTGATCGCCGATGACCATGCCATCGTCCGGCAGGGCCTGCGGCAGATTCTCTCCGACACGCCCGACCTCACGGTGGCCGGCGAGGCGGAGAACGGGGTCCAGGCGGTGCAGCTGGTGCGCTCCGGAGAATGGGATGTGGTCCTGATGGACGTGTCGATGCCGGACCGCAACGGGATTGACGCCCTCAAGCTGATCAAGAAGGAGTACCCGCGCCTGCCCGTTCTCATTCTCAGCATGTACCCCGAGGAGCAATATGCCATCCGTGCCCTCAAGGCCGGCGCCTCCGGCTACCTCACCAAGCAAAGCGCGCCAGACCTCCTCGTCACCGCCATCCGGCAAGTTGCCAGCGGAAAGAAATACGTCAGCCCCTCCCTCGCCGAAAAACTCGCCAACGCCATCGGCGAAGACACCGAGCGCCCCGCCCACGAAAAGCTCTCCGATCGGGAATACCAGACCCTGTGCATGATCGCCTCGGGCAAGACCCCCACCGAGATCGCCGAAGCCCTCAATCTGAGCGTCAAGACCGTCAGCGTCTACCGGGCGCGTCTGCTTGAAAAGATGCACCTGCGCAACAACGCCGAACTCACCCATTACGGGCTCAAGCACGGCCTGGCCGAATAGGGCCGCCGGAGCGGCCCTTACGCTTGGCACGTCAGCCCTCGCCCCCCTGATCCACAGCAGCCGAAAGCCACAGGCCTTGCCCGGGCGCCCGATCAAACACCGGGCGTCCGTCACCAAACGAGGATAAAGTGGCGTCCATATGGCAATCCCGAGGCCACGGTCACATTCGTGGTGTATTCGGGCTGGATCGGCGCCCAAGGCTCAAGACGGCGATCAAGACGCCGTTATCCGGAAGGATTTGCCTTCAATCCGATCTTCAGCCCGAACGGCACCGCATCACAGCAGGACGCAGGATGATTCAACGCCCCCCAGCTCCGCGCCGACCCAAAATGACCGACACCAGCCAACCCTCGGAAGTCGCACGCGAAACACTTCGCCAGCTTGCCCTGAGACGCATCGCACCTACGCCGGACAACTACCGCGCCCTTTACCACGAGATCGCCGGATCGGCCGCCGAAGACATCTTCCCGGAGCGCGCGCTCAAGCAGATCGCCGCCGCCCTGCCGCGACACAACCATGAATCCCTGCGCCTTGCCCGCGACTTCGAGACGGCTGTCGCCCATTCCGACTGGAACGCCCTTCGCGGCGTGCTTGCCGAAGGCTTCACCCGCAGTGAGCAGATCGGTTTCAACTGGAGCCCCCTCCTGCGGGATCTGATCACCGAATGGGATAGGCGCCAGTCCAGCCTGACCCAGGCACGCAAACGGGAAATGCTGGACCGCGTCCTCTCCGCATCCGGCGGCAACCCGGACAAACTCCACGAACGCTTACAGGGCCTGCTACGCGCCTGGTCGCGGAACGACGAGGAAGAGCAGACCAGCCTTTCCCCACTGCCTTCGGCCACCACCCCCGACACCACCGGCGAAGCCTCAGCCCACCCACCTGCATCGTCAGAAACAACCGGAACAGCCGATTCGCACCACGCGCTGGCCGAGATGTTGTCGGCCCTGCTGGCCAGTCTGGCCGGCCAGCTTCGCACGTCCGACCCCGAACTTGCCCAAGAAGCGGACGCCCTCGCCGACGCCATCCGCAGCAACACGGACCCAACGGCCTTGCGCGGGCGCATGGATCGCCTCCGGGCCGGGCTTGAGTGGGCGGCCGAAGACCATCAGGCCCTGCGCGAAGCCTTGCAGCGCGTGCTCCACCTGATCCTCGAAAACATCAGCCAACTCGTCGTCGATGACCGCTGGCTGCATGGCCAGATCACCCTGATGGGGGAAATGTTCGATCATCCCCTCGACGTGCGTATCCTCGGCGAGCTGGAAAGCCGTCTGCGCGACGTGATCACGCGGCAGGGCGCCATCAAGACCGAGCTTGGCGAAGCCCAGGCGCGGCTGAAGGAGATGCTGGCCCGCTTCGTGGATCGCCTGGGAGACTTCTCCGAGTCCACAGGTGATTATCACGACAAGATCGAGAAATGCGCCGAACGTATTGTTGGCGCCGCCGACATCACCGAACTCACCGACGTGATTGCCGAAGTGATGCGGGAAACGCGGACGATCCAGGAGAGCACCCGCCGCTCCCGGGAACAGATCCGGGAACTGCAAACCCGCGTCCACGACGCCAACCACGAGATCAACCGTCTCCAGGTCGAACTCGAACAGACCAGCGAGCTGATCCGCCATGACCCCCTGACCGGCGTGCTCAACCGCAAGGGCCTTGATGAAGCGCTCGCTCGCGAAACAGCCCAGTCCCGGCGCCGTGGCACAGGCCTGTGCCTCGGTCTGCTCGACGTGGACAACTTCAAGCAGATCAACGACAACCACGGCCATCAAACCGGCGACGAAGCCCTGCAACACCTGGTCGAGGTCGTCCGTGAAAACGTCCGTCCGCAAGACTCGGTCGCCCGCTACGGTGGCGAAGAGTTCGTCATCCTGCTGCCCGACACGGCCCTCGACAGTGCGGTCGCCACCCTCGTTCGGCTCCAGCGCGCGCTCACCAAACGCTTCTTCCTGGCCAGGGAGCAGAAGCTGCTGATCACCTTCAGCGCCGGCGTGGCCGAACTGCGCGACAACGAAACGCCGGAAGACGCCATCGATCGCGCCGACAAGGCCATGTACATCGCGAAACGTTCGGGCAAGAACCGAGTTCTCGCCGCACCCTGAGTTCGGGGCGGCCGGCAAAGGCCGAAGCATGCTAAATTCGTATCCATATGACATTGACATCGATACGCTTCGCCTTCGCCCTGCTCGCCTTGCTTCCCGGAACCTGCCCCGCGGCGGAACCGCTCGGCACGCTTTTCTTCAGCCCCGCCGAGCGCGCCCGACTCCACCACCACGCTCCGACGCCAACACCGGCCCCGCCGCCACGGCTTGACGGCATCATCACCCGCAGTGCCGGCAACCCCACCCTCTTCCTCGACGGGCAGGCCCACGCCGCCCAGCCCCACCAGATACGCATGGACGACGCCACCGCCCGGGTCGCCGCCAGCGACGGACGCTGGCACCGCCTGCGCGTCGGCGATCCTTCCCCTCAATGATCATGCCCAGCGCACCACGCGCCAGGCAACAGGGGATGCTGCTGCCGGCCCTCGTGCTGCTGCTCGCCCTGGGTGGCTTGGGCTGGCTGCTGGCCCGCCACGACACCCCGGCGGATCGGGCCGCACGTCAGCTCCAAGCCGATCTCCGCACCACCCGGGCACTACAGACCGCCCGGGAGGCCTTGCTCGGCTTTGCCGCCACCTACCGCAACAAGGAGCACCCAACCGCGGATTTCGGCTACCTGCCCTGCCCGGACCTCGACGGTGACGGCTCATCCGAAACCTGCGGCCAGCAGGGCCGGCCAGCGGTAGGCCGCCTGCCCTACCTCACCCTCAACCTGCCCGATCTCCGCGATGGCGCCGGAGAATGCCTCTGGTATGCCGTCGCCGGCACCTTCAAGAACAACCCCAAGCCCGAAGCCTTGAACTGGGACAGTACCGGCGGATTCCGTCTGCGGGATGGTGCCGGACAGGTGATCGCCCTGCCCGGCGATCAGGCCGGCCTGGCGGCCGCCCTGATCATCGCCCCCGGCAGCCCGATGCCCGGCCAGCAGCGCAGCCCAGGCCCGGGGCGTTGCGGCGGCGATCCGGAGGCCCGCCACATCGAGGCCTACCTTGAAATCATCGGATCTCCCCTTGGCAATCCGCCCATCGACGTGCCGACCACACGCCCGGAAAGCAACGACCGCCTGCTCACCATCGCAACCGACGATATTTACCAACAGCTTGAACGCCGCGGCAACTTTGGCAGCCACCTGCAAAAGGTCTTTCAATCCCTGGCCGACTGCCTGAGCACCAGCGCCCTGCCCGAGCCCCTCGACGGCGAAGCGCACGGCCCGGTGCGCCTTGGCCGAATGCCCGCCATCGACCGGCTCCAGGGGCCATGCCGCACCCCCGAGCTGCGCGACCCGGCCGGCAACTGGGCGAGCATGATGCGATACGCCCGCTGCACCAGCGGCGGGCGCTGTCTGACGGGCCTTGGTCAGACATGCCGTGGCGCCCTGATCTTTGGCGGAGAACGCCTGGGCGGCCAGCGCCGACTCCCCCCGCTGGAACAGCAGGGCAACGATGCCTACCTGGAGGACACCACCCTTGCCGCCCTGACGACGGGGCAACTTGGCACGATGCCCACCCGGATCGACCTTCCCACCGCTGGCCCAAACCGACCGGCCTCCAATGACGTCGCCCTATGCCTGCCTTGACCTGATCCCGTCCGACCATGAAACACCACCCCAGCACCGGTTTCACCCTCATCGAAATGGCCGTCGTACTGCTCATCCTCAGCCTGCTCGCGGGCAGCCTGGGCACGGGGCTGGCCAACCACCTGGCCCGCCGGGCGGAAGGCGCCACCGATGACGCCCTGGCAGAAGCCCGCGACACCCTGCTTGGCTACGCCATGCGCAAGGGCAACTTTCCCTGCCCGGCCCGGAGCGCCCAGGACGGCGCCGAGGACCGCAACGGCAGCACCTGCGGTCGACACGCGGGCCTGCTGCCCTGGGCCACCCTTGGCATACAGGGTGTGGACGGATGGTCCCAGCGTCTGCGTTACGCCGTCTCCCCCGCATACA
>JAEUNV010000114.1 GCA_016790385.1 Zoogloea sp. | reverse complement strand
GTGATGGCCGTGGTGCCCAGCTTGTCGGCCAGGAAGCTGGCGATGCCGTGACACAGGGGGTCGCCGGTGGCGAGCACGGCGCAGGATTGGCCGGCGCCCCGCGCCGCACGGACCCACTCGGGGACACGGCCAAGGAGGCCGTCCATCATCCGATGTTCCACCCGGGAGGGGAGGTGGGGGGCAACGAGTTCAAGCGTGCGGCGGGCGCCGATTAACAGGTCGCATCCAGCCAGGCGGGCGCGGGCGGCGTCGCCCAGGCCGGCCCAGCCGTCGTCGAGGATGCCGATGAGCTGGCAGGGTTCAGGCGAGTTCATGTTCTTCCACGGTGACAATGGGGATGCCTTCGAAATTGCAGGCCAGTACGCTGAGGCGGTGGGGGCCGGGGTAGCGTTGGCGCAGGCTGCGGATGGCCCTTTCGGCCAGGGTCCGGTGAAAGGCCACGGCCAGGTTCAGTTCGGCCAGGCGTTCGGCGGCAAAGCGGGCTGTTTCGGCGGCACGGATCTCGTCCACCAGGTCGGGCGGTGCGCCCACCTCGGCGGCGGCGGCGGCGATCAGCTCCCGGTCCACCTCCTCGCGCCAGGCGTGGGTGACCGACAGGCCCTGGGCGATTTTGGTGAGCTTGCCCACCATGGCGCCGACGATGATGCGCTGCATGCCCTGCTTCACTGCGGTCTGGAAGGCGGCCTTCACAAAGTCGCCCATCTGTACAAAGCAGGCCTCGTCCAGTTCGGGGAAACAGCGCATGGCGCATTTTTCGGTGCGCCCGCCGGTGGTGAACACCACGCTGGTCTGGCCCTGGTTGGCGGCCACGTCCACCGCTTGCACCACGCTGGCCCGGAAGGCTGCAGTGGAGTAGGGGCGCACGATGCCGGTGGTGCCCAGGATGGAGATGCCCCCCAGGATGCCCAGCCGGGCGTTGAAGGTCTTGGTGGCCATCACGTCACCGCCAGGCACCGAGATGGTCACCGCGATGCCGTCGCCAGTAGCGAGGATGGGGCCGCCGGCGGCGCGCACGTTGTCGGTGATGTTGCGGCGGGGCACCGGGTTGATGGCTGGGCCACCCACATCCAGGCCCAGGCCGGGCTTGGTGACGGTACCCACGCCGGGCCCGCCGCGCAGCACGATCTGCCCTTCGGCGCCGGGCAGGCGCTCGACCTCGGCGGTGAGGTGGGCGCCGTGGGTGGCGTCGGGGTCGTCACCGGCGTCCTTGATGCTGACGGCCCGGGCGCGGCAGCCATCGGTCCAGCCGTCGGTGATGGTGAAGCGCACCCGCTGAGTGTTGGGCAGAACGCATTCCACTGCGTCTGGCACCCGTCCGTGCACCAGCCCGAGGGTGGCGGCAGCCGCGGCGGCGGCCGAGTTGGCGCCGGTGGAAAAACCCGTGCGGTTGCCGCGATCCCGCTTGGGGTCGCCCTTGCGGACTTTCTCGGGGAGGGTGTGACCTGCGCTCATCGCCATCCTCACGCTGCTGGGCGCTGGTGGGCTTCCGCCAGGCCGAGGAGGGCGTGGACGGCCGCCACCACCAGGGTCGAGCCGCCCTTGCGGCCACGAATGGCGATCCACGGCACGCCGTCGATCTCCATCAGCAGATCCTTGGACTCGGCGGCGGCGACGAAGCCGACCGGCATGCCGATCACCAGCGCCGGGCGCAGACCTTCCTCGCGGATCAGGCGCACCACCTCAATCAGCGCCGTGGGGGCGTTGCCGATACCGATGATGGCCCCGTCGAGCAGGCCCTGGCGCCAGGCCTTGCGCATGGCCTGGACGGCGCGGGTGGTGTCCTCGGCCCGGGCGGCGGCGATCACGTCGGGGTCGGAGATGAACTGGTGGGTGTGGATGCCGAAGTGGGCCAGGCGGGGTGCCGACAGGCCGACGCAGATCATCTCCACGTCGGCCACCAGGGGCGTGTCGCCGTCCAGGATGCGAGCCAGCCCGGCGCTCATGGCGGCGGGGTGAAAGGCGGTGAGGCCGTTGAACTCGAAGTCGGCGTTGGCGTGGATCATGCGCCGCACCAGGGGCCATTGTTCGG
>JAEUNV010000091.1 GCA_016790385.1 Zoogloea sp. | reverse complement strand
CGATCTGCATCGGGCCGAGGCCGCCCAGGCCGACAGCGAGGCCCGCTTCCGGCAGGTCTGGAATTCCAGCGTGGAAGGCCTGCTGGTGGTCGACCCCGCCGGGAAGATGGTGCTGGTCAATCCGGCCCTGGAGCGGATGTTCGGCTATGCCCAGGGGGAGCTGACCGGCCAGTCGGTGGACATCCTGGTGTCCGAAGCCCGGCGTGATGTCCATGGTCATCAACGGGCGCTTTACCGGACGGCGCCCGAGCAGGCTCATGCCCTTATGTCCCGGCGCAGTCTGCGCGGGTGCAGCAAGGACGGCGACGAGATCGCCATCGAGATCAGCCTGGGCTCGCTGGAGCTGGATGGGGTGAACCATGTGCTGGCCACCGTCTCTGATGTGACTGAGCGCAGCCTGGCGGAGGAACTCCTCAGGGCCAGTGAAAGACGCCTGCGTCTGGCTCTGGACGCCGCCCAGGCCGGCTGCTGGGAGTGGTTCCTTGAATCCAACAACAACTACTGGTCTGACGAACTTTGGGATCTATATGGCATTCCCGCCAATTCGTGCCTTCCTTCGTATGAGGCCTGGCGGGTATCCATTCATCCCGATGACCGGGACAGGGTCGAGGCTGCGATCAATGCCGCCCGTGACAAGGGTGTGGGATTCGAGGCCGAGTGGCAGGTGTGCATGCCGGCAGGCGAAGGGCCGCGCTGGCTGATGTGTCGGGGGCAGCCCGTGGTCGGTCAGGATGGCCGGGTGGGCAGCTACATCGGCATCGTCCTCGACATCACCGCTCGTCGGCAGGCTGAAGCCCTGC
Organism: Zoogloea sp.; assembly: GCA_016790385.1. Taxonomy (GTDB): domain Bacteria; phylum Pseudomonadota; class Gammaproteobacteria; order Burkholderiales; family Rhodocyclaceae; genus Zoogloea. The sequence goes on along the minus strand of JAEUNV010000091.1, from coordinate 6,135 downwards.
GCCGGCGAAGTGATGCCATGCTTGAGACCATCCTCGACAACGTGGGTGCCTACATCTACATCAAGGATGAAGACTATTGCTACACCTACGCCAACCGGGCGGTGTTGGAACTCTTCGGGGTCGGCCGGGACGGGCTTGCCGGTACCACGGACGCGGAGTATTTCGACGGCGACACGGCCTCGATCCTGCGCGCCAATGACCGGCGCATCATTGAAAACGGGGAGCGGGTCGAGATCGAGGAGACCAACGTTGATCGCCGCACCGGGGAGTCGCGCAGCTATCTCTCGGTCAAGCTGCCGCTGCGCCGCGAGGACGGCAGCATCTATGCCCTGTGTGGCATCTCCACCGACATCACCGAACGTAAACGCGCCCTCGACGAGCGGCTTGCGGCGGACGCACGTTTTCGGGATCTCTTCGATTCAATGCAGGAGGGCTTCTTCCTGGCGGAGCTGATCTTTGACGAAGCGGGAGTGCCGGTGGACTGGTTCTTTGTCGACGTCAATCCGGCCTACAGTCGCATCATGGGCCTCAGTCGCGAGCAGGTTGTGGGCCATACCGTGCGCGAGCTGTTTCCGGGCCTGGAAGACTTCTGGTTCAAGGCCCATGTGGGGGCGGCGCTGTCCGGGCAGCACGCCAGCCTGGAAGGCTACGTGGCCGCCACCGGGCGATACTATGAGAATCACTACTATTCTCCCCGTCCTGGGCAGTTTGCCTGCCTGTTCTCTGACATCACCGAACGCAAGCGGGTTGAAGAGCAATTGCGCATGCTCTCGACCGCCGTGGAACAGAGCCCTGGCAGCATCGTGCTCACGGATCTTGACGCGCGCATCATCTACGTCAATAAGGCCTTCGAAGAGGCCTCCGGCTACACCCTGGACGAAGTCAAGGGCGAGAACCCGCGGATAATGCACTCCGGCGAGACGCCTCCTGAAGTGTTCCGGGATCTTTGGAGCACCCTCGAACAAGGGAGCGTATGGCGTGGCGAGCTGATCAACCGGCGCAAGACCGGGGAGATCTATGTGGAAGCGGCCGTTATTTCCCCGGTACGCCGCGCCGATGGCAGCGTCTCCCACTACCTCGGCATCAAACAGGACATCACCGAGCAGAAGCGCAACGAAGAGGAGCTGGCGCTGCACCGCCTCCAGCTGGAAAGTCTGGTCGAAGCCCGGACCCGGGAGCTGGCCCAGGCCAAGGAGGTGGCCGAGAGCGCCAGCCGGGCCAAGAGTGCCTTCCTGGCCAACATGAGCCATGAGATCCGCACGCCCCTCAATGCCGTGCTCGGCATGGCCCGCATCATGCAGCGGGAAGGGGTCAGCCCCAGTCAGGCCGAGCAGTTGGGCAAGATCGATACCGCCGCCCATCATCTTCTTGCGGTGATCAACGACATCCTCGACCTGTCCAAGATCGAGGCAGAGAAGTTTCTCCTTGAGGAGGGCTGCTTCGTCCTGGAAAGTCTGGTCACCAATGTCGCCTCAATGATCCAGGAGAAGGCCAGCGCCAAGGGTCTGCGCCTTGTGGTGAACTGCGAGGCCCTGCCATGCATGCTGCGTGGCGATGCCACGCGTCTGACCCAGGCCTTGCTCAATCTTGCCAGCAATGCTGTCAAGTTCACCGAAGTTGGAGGGGTCACGCTTTCGGTGAGCGTGGTGGCTCGGGAAAAGGCGCGAGTGCTACTTCGGGCGGAGGTGAGCGACAGCGGCATTGGTGTTCCAGCGGAGGCCTTGCCCAAGCTTTTTCGAGCCTTTGAACAGGGCGATGCGTCCAATACCCGCAAGTATGGCGGGACGGGGCTCGGACTGGTCATTACCCGGCGCCTTGCGGAGCTGATGGGCGGTGAGGCCGGAGCCGAAAGCACCCCGGGGGTGGGCAGCACCTTCTGGTTTACCGCCTGGCTGGGTCTGAGCGAGGCTGTGCGACCGCTTCAGCCTGCCTCGGGACGCCCCGTTGGCGCCGAGGCCATCCTGCGCAGCGAGCATGCCGGCGCCCATATTCTGCTGGTTGAGGATGAGCCGGTGAACCAGGAGGTGGGGCGGCTCTTTCTACAGGACGCGGGGCTCGACGTGTCGGTGGCGGGAAATGGCGCGGTGGCCGTGGATATGGTGAGCGCCTCGGCCTTCGACCTGATCCTCATGGACATGCAGATGCCCGAGATGGATGGCCTGGAGGCCACCCGCCGGATTCGTCGCCTCGAGGCTGGACGGAACCTGCCCATCGTTGCGATGACCGCCAATGCCTTTGCTGAAGACCGGGCCCAATGCCTGGCTGTGGGCATGGACGATTTTCTGTCCAAGCCGGTGGAGCCGGACCGCTTGTATTCCACCCTGCTGCGCTGGCTCCGCAGCCGTTCGCGGGACGGCGGTACGCCCGTCTAGGGAAAGCCTGCGGAACGATCCCGTCGATCAGGTTTACAGTTACAGCCGGGTTCCTGCCTGAATGCCGCAGGTCTGAACGCCGCCCGTGTCCCAAGGGTTTTTGCCCTTTGATGTGTTCGCCCCCCAGCGGATCGTGACCAACGGGCGGGCGGCGGGAGGTGTGATCTCCATCAGGGGCCAGGCAGGCACAGGCTTGCGCTCACCGTTGAAGCTCAGGCCTCCTGCACCTCTTCGGTGGGGCAGGCCGGGTAATCGAGGTAGCCTCGGGCGTCGCCGCCAAAGAAGGTGGCGGGATCCGGCGGGTTGAGGGGGGCGCCGTTGCGCAGACGGGTGGGGAGATCCGGGTTGGCGATGAAGGCTCGCCCGAAGGCCACCAGATCGGCTTCACCGCTGGCCAGTACCCGACTTGCGCGTTCGGCCGTGTAGGCGCCGGCGACGATCACGGGGCCCGGAAACACCGCCCTGAGCTGCTGGCGGAACTGCCCGGCGGCTGCACTGGGCGGGTTTTCCTCGGGTTCGTTGAAATGCAGGTAGGCTACCCCCCGTTGATGCAGCTTGGCTGCGGCTTCCAGCGCGGTCGGAAGGCTGTCCGGGCAGTCCATGCCGCGGGCCAGATTACGCGGCGACAGGCGCACGCCGGTTCGCGCGGGGCCAATGGCTTCACACACCGCGTCGGTTACTTCCAGCAGGAAGCGCAGCCGGTTCTCCCGCTTGCCACCGTACTGGTCGGTGCGCTGGTTGGAGGTGGTGCGCAGGAACTGGTCAATGAGATAGCTGTTGGCTGCATGAATCTCCACCCCGTCGAAACCGGCATCAATGGCATTGAGCGCCGCCTGGCGAAAGTTCGCCACGATGGGGGCGATTTCCTCGATTGCCAGGGCTCGGGGCGTCGGGCAATCGACCATCCTGCCCTTGCCGTCGGCGCCGGCGAGCCAGATCTGCCCTGGAAAGCTGACGGCCGAAGGCCCCACTGTCTGCGCGCCATCGCGCAGGTCCGGGTGAGACATGCGCCCGCAATGCCAGATTTGCAGAAAGATCCGCCCGCCGGCCGCGTGCACTGCGTCCGTCACCAGGCGCCAGCCGGCGATCTGCTCAGGGCTGTGCACGCCCGGTGTCAGGGAGTAGCCCTTGGCATCCGGCGAAATGTCGGTGGCTTCGGCGATGATCAGGCCCGCGCTGGCGCGCTGGGCGTAGTACGCGGCGTTCATGGCATTGGGGATGTTGCCCGGCTGGGCGGCGCGGGCACGGGTCAGCGGAGGCATGACGATGCGGTTGGGCAGGGTGACGGCGCCGAGGACAAAGGGGCGAAAGAGGATGTCGTTCATGGCGAAGAGCGGCTATCGAAAAAGAAGATGGCCCAGCATAGGGAAATGCGGATTGTTTGATAATAGGTTGATCATTTGACGGACTATCAAACAGATTTTGAAAATGCTCCAGCTGACTGATGTACAGCTTTTCATCCGGGTGGCCGAGTTGGGCAACATCAGCGCTGCCGGCCGGACCCTGGGTCTCAGCGCTGCCGCTGCCAGTGCGGCCCTCAAGCGCCTTGAGCAGCGGGTGGACAGCCAGCTCTTCGAACGCTCCACCCGTTCCCTGCGCCTGACCCAGGCCGGCGAGGATTTTCTTGGCTACTGCATTCAGGCCGGTCAGGCCCTTGATGAAGGCCTGGCTGCGTTGAAGCGGGGGCGCGAACAGCTCAGCGGAGACATCCACCTCGGTGCGCCCTCCGATCTCGGCCGCGACCGCCTCGACACGCTGCTTGAACCCTTCAGGCAGCGTCACCCCCAGGTGCGCCTGGTGATGCACCTCTCCGATGGTCTCATCGACTTGTACCGCAATCCCATCGATCTGGTGTTGCGTTACGGGCTTTCGGAAGACTCCAATCTGGTTGGACACGAGCTTTGCGACAACCGGCGGGTGCTCGTCGCATCTCCGGCCTATCTGCGAAGTCATGGTCACCCGGAATCGTTCGAGGCCTTGGTGGCACGCAACTGCATCTGTTTTTACCGTAATGGTGAGTTGTTCAACCGGTGGCGGCTGTTCCACGGGGGGGCGCAGCGCGAGATCACGGTCAGCGGTGACCGCGCCGCCGATGATGGCGCCCTCGTCCGCCGCTGGGCCCTGGACGGCCGCGGCATTGCTTACAAGTCCCGGCTTGATGTTCAGGATGATCTGGACGCGGGGCGGCTGGTGGATCTGTTTCCCGATGCCAACTACGATGCCAGCCCGCTGTATGTGGCCTACCCGAGCCGGCGTTACCAGCCGGCGCGGATCAAGGCCCTGCTGGCTTACCTGGACGAGGTGTTCTGATCGGGTCGCCGGAACCCCCGAAGGCGGCGCCTGCATGCCTTTGCAAGCTGCTGGCAGACTTGTACATTTGTGCAGCATTGATGGACTTGGACGGAGGTTGGTGATGCATTCCCTGAGTGCTGAACTACAGCGGCTTTTCGGTCGGCCGGGTCAGGATCTTCCCGATCCTTTTCCCGAGGCGGGTTGTGCCCTTGATCTGGTCGGTTCCGAGGATCGGGTGTGGGCGATGGTGATCGGACTGGCCCCGGGGGCCGGCTGGGCGCCGGTGGCTGCCCTGTGCGAGGGCGTGATGAACGGGCTTGATCTGCCCGCGCCCGCGGTGTCCGTGGCAGGGCGCGAGGGCTTCCGGGTGTGGTTCTCGTTGGCCGATCCGGTGCCGCTCGAGCGGGCGGAGGCGTTTCTTGCCGGGCTGCGGGCGCGTTTTCTGGCGGGTGTTCAGCCCGCCCACTTGAGTCTGCTACCGTCGGCGGTCACCCGAAGCGTGCCCCTGGCGCCCGCCCGCGAGGCCGGTGAAGGGCGGTGGACGGCCTTCATCGACCCGGCCATGGGTGGCATGTTCGCCGACGAGACCTGGCTCGACATGGCGCCCAGCCCGGAGCGCCAGGCCGAACTGCTGGCGGGCTTCAGGTCCATCGGGTCGGCTGATTTCCTGCGGGCGATGCGGCTGCTGGAGCCGGGCGGGGCAATGGTGCCGGCATCCGTCGCCCCGATGGCCGGATTGGTGATGGAGCCGCCGGCGGTCCCGGCTGCGGAACCCCGTGCAGGGTTGGCGCTCGGGGGTGGTTTTGTCGACCCGAAGAGTTTCCTGCTGGCGGTGATGAACGACCCGAGTGCCTGTGCGGATCACCGCATCGAAGCCGCAAAGGCGCTGCTCCCGTATTTTTCGTGATGGCAGTAAAAGGGCGACCGAAGTCGCCCCTATTACTGCTGCACGAAGCAGAGTGCCGACTCAGCTGAGCTTCTTTTTCAGCAGCTCATTCACCTGGGCCGGGTTGGCCTTGCCCTTGCTGGCCTTCATGCACTGGCCGACCAGGGCGTTGAAGGCCTTTTCCTTGCCGGCGCGGAATTCCTCCACCGATTTCTGATTGGCCGCCAGCACCTCGTCGATGATCGCCTCGATGGCTCCGCTGTCGGTGACCTGTTTGAGACCCTGGGCGTCGATGATGGCGTCGGCCGAATCCCCTTCCTTGTTCCACAGCGCCTCGAAGACCTTCTTGGCGATGGCATTGGAGATGGTGTTGTCGGCAATGCGCGCCACCAGGCCGGCCAGCTGTGTGGCGCTCACCGGGCTGGCGGTGATGTCGAGCTCGGCCTTATTGAGGCGCGCGGCCAGATCACCCATCACCCAGTTGGCGCAGGTCTTGGCGTTGGCGGCGCCGGCGGCGGCGACGGTGTCGAGGTAGAACTGGGCCACCTCGCGGCTGGCGGTGAGGGTGGTGGCGTCGTAGGCCGA
>JAEUNV010000074.1 GCA_016790385.1 Zoogloea sp. | reverse complement strand
CCCGCCTCCCCGATTCCGCTCAGGATGCGCCCCCCCCTGTTGCCCCGGTGGCTGAGACGCCCACCCCGGTAGCCGCCGTTGCGGAGCCTGCGCCTGTTACCGAGGCGCCGGCCGCCACCGTGCCTGTCGAGCCGGCCAAGGTGGCGGCCAAAGCTGTGATCAAGCCAGCAGCGACGCCAAAGCCCGTCAAGCCGGCTGCGGCAGCCAAGTCGGCAAGCCGGGCAGGGAAGAGTACTGCTCCGGCGGCTGCGAAGGCGGCGTCGCCCGCGGCACCGGGAAAGGTGGCGGCACCGAAGCCGGCTCCGGCAGTCAAGGAGGTCAAGGCCGAGAAGCCGGTGAAGAGCGCAAAGCCCGTGAAGGCGGAGAAGCCGGTCAAGGTTGAGAAGGCGGCGAAAGCCGACAAGCCGGTCAAGGCCAGCCGTGAAAAGGTGGTGAGGGATTCCTTCTCGATGCCGAAAAGCGAGCATGTGCAACTCAAGCAGCTGCGTGAAACCCTCGCCAAGGCGGGGCGGATCTGCACCAAGGCGGAGTTGCTTCGGGCTGGCGTGCAGTTGCTCCTGAAGGAAGACACCGTGGGTGTCAAGGCGCTCATTGAGCACCTGGCGGTGGTGCCCAAGGGCAAGGGCGCAAAGTAAGGCGCCAGCTTGCTTTCAGTCTGGAGGGGTTTGCTCCGTGGGTGCCAGCCTCACGCGGAGCAAACCCCTCAGCCCATTGCCCATAAAAAGAGCATCAGCGCTCAGCAGGTCGTCCGGACCAAGGCGCATCTCCACAGCCTTGCCTGTCCTCAGCAGGCGCTGACGCAGCACCCCATTGAGGAGGCCGGCATCAAGATGGGGGGTCAACAGCTGGCCGTCCTTTTCTATGAAGAGATTGCTCCGTGCGCCTTCCGTGAGTTCGCCTTTTTCGTTCATGAACAGGGCGTCGAAGTGCCCCAGCGCAGTGACTCGGGCGAGTTCCGAATCGTAAAGTGCGCGGGCGGTGGTCTTGTGCCTGAAGAGGATTTCATTGCTTTGGGTGAGCAGCGGAGAGAGCACGACGCTCGGCTCCGAGCCGGGGGCGCCGTGGTTCAGGCTTACGGTTTCGAGCGTGAAATCGCCTTGTTGCCCAAGGGTGATGCGGACACGCAAGGCTTCATCCGCAACGACACTCCTGAGCAGGTCGAGAAACGCCGACTCACTGAAGGGAAATCCGAACGTATCCGCCGAGGCCTGGATTCTCGCCAGGTGTTCGGGCAGAAATGGGAAGGGCACGTCTCCCGGTGTGTATCGAAGCGTCTCTATGAGGCGGAATCCTTTCGGAACCGCAGTTAAGAAGCGCGACTTAAGATGGCATTCAGTCCACTCGTCGACCGGTAGGGAGTCGTGGACAACGCCGCTGCCCACGTTGAGTCGCGCCTGACCGGAACGATCCGCCAGCAGAGTGCGGATCGGTACGCTGAAACGGAAATCACCACCCGGGCGTATCCATCCGAGGGCGCCGCAGTACAGGCCGCGGGGCTCAGGCTCCAGTTCGCGGATGATCTCCATGGCCCGGATCTTTGGTGCGCCGGTGATCGAGCCGCAAGGAAAAAGGGCCGTGAAGATCTTGTCCAGGCTTGCTGTAACGGGTTCCGCTATCACCCGGGACGTCATCTGCCAGACGGTGGGATAGGGATCAACACGGAAGAGATCCTCAACGCGAACGCCGCCGGGCGGTGCCAGGCGCCCCATGTCATTGCGGATCAGGTCAACGATCATGACATTTTCTGCTCTGTCCTTTGCCGAATCCGCGAGGACTTCCGGGCTGACATGACGCGGTGCTGTGCCCTTCATGGGTTGGCTACTGAGGACGTTTCCCCGACGCTCCAGGAAGAGTTCGGGCGAACGGGACAGAATGACACCATCGGGGTGGCTGATGAACGCGCCGTATCGTACCGGCTGGGCCTGGCGGAGCGTGCGGTACAGGCTGGCCGGGTCACCAAAAGCGCGACCTGACAACGGAAAGGTGACGTTGACCTGATAGCAGTCACCTGCGGCAATGTACTCCTGCACTCTTGCAATGCATGCCAGATACTCGTCCTTCCGGATGTGCGCTTCCAGTCGGCTGGTGCCACCCATTGCCGTCTTCGCATGGGCGGCGAGCCAGGCGTCGCAGGCATCGTCGCTGAGCCATTCGCCGCGCTCGAAAATCCAGCCGGTGAACAAGGTTGAAGTCTCGGCGGGGAGCAGGGGTCGCAGGCGAGGTTCGATCAGGTATCCCAACTCATAGGTGGCGGCAAGCGCCACCCAGGCGCCGCTTCGGGCGGCCTCTTCAAGGCGTTGCAGCAAGGCCTGCCAGTCGTCCGATTGTCGGCAGACAATGGTCTCCCTCAGTTCAGTGAGCAGCCAGGTTCCGCCTGCGTGGGGAGTGTCCAGATTGTTGTCGAATAGGGCGAAGGTGGGGAGCGGGGCGTTCACGCGCCGCAGTTTAACTGCTCGCGATGCTTCGGTGTAGGGGATGGGCCGGGCAGAGGTGTGGAGCGGGATGCAACACAAACGCGGATAGTCCGCACTCCCCATGCCCCCCGGAACAGGCTGTTACGGCGCCATCATCACCGAACACGCTCCCATCCCGGGCGCGCCCTTTGAGGGCGGCCAACCGAGGGAGCCTGGACAACTCATCGACTCACAGGAGGGGACTGCCTGCATGTTCGCCGCGTTCGTACACCACATGGGCGCGACCGACTAGCAAGGGGTCCAGGGGGCCGATGTGCTCGATCTCCTTGTTCGCATAGGGGAGCTTGTGGAGGATGTAGCGCATGGCGTTCAGGCGCGCACGTTTTTTGCAATCGGACTTGATCACCGTCCAGGGAGCGTCAGCCGTGTCGGTGTGGAAGAACATCGCCTCCTTGGCTTTGGTGTAATCGTCCCATTTGTCCAGAGATGCAAGATCGATGGGGCTGAGTTTCCATTGCTTGAGGGGGTGCGCTTCACGCTCCTTAAAGCGGCGGCGCTGCTCCTCCCGGCTTACCGAGAACCAGAACTTGATGATATGCACGCCGCTGCGAACCAGGTGACGTTCAAACTCAGGGGTCTGGCGCATGAACTCAAGGTACTCGTCCGGTGAGCAGAAGCCCATCACGCGTTCAACCCCTGCCCGGTTGTACCACGAGCGGTCAAACAGGGCGATCTCGCCGGCGGTGGGCAAGTGCTGAACGTAACGCTGGAAGTACCACTGGCCACGCTCTGTTTCAGTGGGCTTTTCGAGAGCCACAACTTTTGCGCCCCGGGGGTTGAGGTGTTCCATGAAACGTTTGATGGTGCCGCCCTTGCCCGCCGCGTCCCGCCCTTCAAACAGGATGACCACCCGCTGCCCCGTCTCCTTCACCCAGGCCTGGAGTTTCAGCAGTTCGACCTGAAGCCGGTACTTCTGCTTTTCGTAGGCCTTGCGGGACATCAGGTTTCGGTATGGATAGGCCCCCTCGCGCCAGCCATCAGCGAGTTCGTCGTCCGGATGGGAAGGCAGTTTCTTGTAAACGGCCTCGTCCTCGGCGAGGAGGGCCTTGCGGAGGATGTTCGCGTCGTCGGGCGATGCGCCAGCCATGATCGCCTGCAAGGTTTCGGCGATGCTGTGAGTGTCGTGACGCGCCAGGGTCGCAACGATGTCGCTCACCGCGGACAGCTTGGCATCCCTCGCGGCATCAACGGCCTCACTGATCTCGAAGTTCTCGATGGCATCGGGCGAGTCCTTCGGCGCGGTGTCCCCCATGTTGGTGCGACGGGATGCAGGTTTGCGCGGTGCTTTGGCGGGGGTGGGAGGGGCGGCATCCTGTTTTGCGCTCATGGCTTTTCTTCCTTCTTATTGGTGACTGCGGTCGGCAAGGGCTCGTCACAGCAAAGTCGATGGCGCAACGCTGGCGAGCTGGAGATGTTCACCCATCATTTTCTGGGAAGTGGCAATTCCCTGCAAGCAGTATGGTTTTTATAGGGCGGAGCGGGCAGCACGTCGGGCACAGCGTTCGGCGTAGGCGTGGCAGCGCGCGATGTACTCGGTTGCGCTCTTGGGCATGGGGGTGCGTGCCCGGGTGATGTAGCTCACCAAGTCACGTCCTTGTTCGATAAGGAGGCGACCATCGGCGACGAGGTGTTGTTCCTCGAGATTGACAGGCATGGCGTCCGCGTTGAAGTGACCGCACATGCGCTCCGCGGCGGTGACGAAACTCGTCCAGATGTCGAAAATGTCCGGATCGGTGCGGAGGGTTTCCGTCTTGATCTTGGCGGCGCTGGCGAACTCGTGGACGTGAGGTTCGATACCTTTGAAGCAGGGGAGCGGTTCGAAGGACTCCACCATGGCTTCTGCCAGCCGATCAATGTCGCGCAGGGTCATGGCGATCTTGACGTAACGACTTTCGTAAAAGTCCTCAAGCGGGATCGAGAAGGCCTTGAAAGGCTCGCCCCACAATTCGTCGATCCCTTCCTCGCCTGATCGGTGCAGCACCAGACGACCCAGCCCCAGCGCTTCCTGCAGGCAGCGGCCGCATTCACGCATCAGGGCGTTGTCGGGCTGGATCTCGATGCCAACGCTTTGCAACTCAACCAGTTTGGTGAAGATGTCCGCGGCCCGGTTGAAGAGGGCGCCCGCCAGCATGGCTCCCTTGACGCGGCGGCGATCAGAATCGACTTCGGCCTCGTAACTCTTTCGTGCCTCGTTAAGGCGACTGCCGGGAATATTGAGGCCGTGTTCCACATGGTTGAAGAGGCGGCGCGTCAGGGCGCCGATCAACTTGCGCTTGGCCTGAAGGGTGTCTTCAGGAACCTTGTAGGTCTTGACCCAGTATCCTGAGTAAAAAACCCGCTCTCGTCCGTCGATGATCTGCTTGGTGCCTTCCGGAACGTCGTTGTCCATGGTCCGCTCTTGGCTAGGGTTGGGGGGCGGCTTGGCCAGTCGATGGCTTTGTATCAATTTGCTGCAACACGAAATTTTGCACCATATCCGGCTGGCTGATGCGGTGGACCAACAAATTCACTCTCGAAACGA
>JAEUNV010000061.1 GCA_016790385.1 Zoogloea sp. | reverse complement strand
GCTCGCAGCATCGCATCGTCCCACGGCTTGGTCAGGAACTTGTAAATGGCCCCTTCGTTGATCGCATCGGTGACCGACTGGAGATCGGTGTAGCCGGACAGCACCAGGCGCACGGTATCCGGGTGCATGTCCTTGGCCTTGTGCAGAAACTCCACCCCCGTCATGGCGGGCATGCGCTGGTCGGAGACGATCACATCCACTTGGTTGGACGCCAGTACTTCGAGGCCCTGCTTTCCGCTGGTGGCCGTCAGGATGGTGTAGCCGTCGCGGCGCAGAAGCCGCCGCAGCGACGACAGGATGTTCTCTTCATCGTCCACCAGCAGCAGTGTCCGTTCGAGCGTCGGGCCGCGGACCAGGCTTGCGTCCATGGGCTCATCCCTCGCCAGTAAAGCCTCGAAGGCCTCGGGGGCAATACCGTCCGAAAGCAGGGGCCCCTGGAGGTAGTCGCAACCGCAGGCTTGCATCACCGAAGCCGAGTGGGGGCTGACGATGCCATCGGCGCAGACTTTAAGGTTCATGTTATGGGCCCGGGTGACCAGTGCCCGGACAATGGCGACGCCTTCGGGCGCGGTCGTGAGGTCCTGGACCAGCCCTGCCGGCACTTCAATGCTGTCCACCGGCAGGCGACCCATCCAGGCGAGAAGCGCGTTGGTGTGGCTGGCGACACTGATGATGAAGCGGATGCCGCAGGCCTTGAGATGCCGGAGGGCGGCAGCGCACGTGTCGGGGATTTCACTCTGGCCGGTGATGATGTTGAGTTCGAGGCATCCCGGTTCAAGGCGCGATGTCAGCAGCACGTTGTTGAGGGAGACGGCAAAGTCAGTATCGCAGAGGGCTTCGATGCGGGCGCCCGCGCTCAGGGTCAGGCGCCGTCCGCATGTCGAATTCCAGGCGCCTGCCCGTTGGCAGCCGTGCAGCAAGAGCGCGAGACCCGTGGCGTCGGCACGCTCGATGATTACATCTTCCTGGGGTGTGGCCAGGTGGAGCGTCGCCCCGACAAGCTGGCCGTTCCGGCTGTCGAAACGGGGCTGGTACAAGAGCGGTGGCGCGGCGGTGGTGGCATGGTCGGGGCTGTCCATCGGATCTCCAGGCGCGAGGCTGCTTGCGGCAGGCGACGGGATGGGGAGTTGACAACACGCCAGCCCATCACGGTCTGTCGCAGCGGATATCGGCCAGGAGGGGGTTGGCTTGAGGAAATACTTCACGTCCCCGCCTGATCCGGCGGAGCAGCGGGCAAGCGGAGCCCGGGCAGAGTAAAATCGCGCCCATGCCCAGCCACACGTCCCATTTCCCCGTCCTTTCCTTTGTCGCCATCGGCCTTGGCGCCGCCTTTGGCGCCTGGTTGCGCTGGTGGCTGGGTCTGCGCCTTAATCCGGTGTTGTCGCAGATGCCGCTGGGCACGCTGGCGGCAAACCTGCTCGGAGGCTATCTGGTGGGGGCGGCCGTGGCCGTCTTCGCCCTTCGCCCCGACTTGCCCCCCGAAGTGCGCCTGTTTGTCGTAACTGGCTTTCTCGGTGGCCTCACCACGTTTTCGTCGTTCTCGGCCGAGGTTGTACACCTCATCGATACCGCCCGTTATGGGTGGGCGGCGGGCGCGGCAGCCCTGCACCTGTTCGGTTCCCTGTCGATGACGGCGCTTGGGATGTGGACCGTGTACAGCCTGCGCGCCTGATCGACCGATCCTCGTCCCCCCACCGATTTCCCGCTTCCGCTGCAATCCCGATGGCCTCTTCGCAAGACCGGCAAGATCCTTATTCCCTCCTTGAGCAGTGCCTGTCGGCCGACCGTCCGGCCTTGCGCCGTGATCTGCGCCGCCTGCCACGCCGCCCCCGCAGCCTGGCCGACCTGCCCGAGCCGCTGCGCCTGCGCATCGCCGATTCGGCCGCCCGGCTGATTGCCCGCGCCAACGGCCTGCCCAAGCCGGATTTCCCCCCCGACCTGCCGGTCAATCAGCGCAAGGACGAGATTGCCGAGGCCATCCGCCAGCACCAGGTGGTCATCGTGTGCGGCGAAACCGGCTCCGGCAAAACCACCCAGCTGCCCAAGATCTGCCTGGAGCTGGGGCGCGGGGTTGCCGGCCTGATCGGCCATACCCAGCCCCGGCGGATCGCCGCCCGCGCCACCGCCAGCCGCATCGCCCAGGAACTGAAGAGCGAACTGGGCAGCACGGTGGGCTACAAGATCCGCTTCACCGACCGCATCGGCCCCCAGAGCTACATCAAGCTGATGACCGACGGCATCCTGCTGGCCGAGACCCAGGGCGACCCGCTGCTCTCCGCCTACGATACGTTGATCATCGACGAGGCCCACGAGCGCAGCCTGAACATCGATTTCCTGCTTGGCTACCTGCGCCAGTTGCTGGCAAAGCGACCGGACATGAAGCTCATCGTCACGTCCGCCACCCTGGATGCGGAACGCTTTGCCCGCCACTTTGGCAATGGCGACACGCCCGCCCCGGTGATCGAGGTGTCCGGCCGCCTCTTTCCCATCGAGATGCGTTACCGGCCCGTGGAGCGGGACGAACCCAAGCCCGTGCGCCCTGGTGAGCCCCCACCGCGCCAGGACAACCGCGGCCCAGACCGGGATCTCTATGATGCCCTGGTGGACGCGGTGGACGAGGCCCACCGCAGCGGCCCCGGCGATGTGCTGGTGTTCCTGCCCGGGGAGCGCGAGATCCGTGAGGCCGCCGAGGCCTTGCGCAAGGCCCACCACGCCGCCGGCACCGAGATCCTGCCCTTGTTCGCCCGCCAGTCGGCCCAGGAGCAGGCCCGCGTCTTCGCGCCGTCCAAGGGGCGTCGGGTGGTGCTGGCCACCAACGTGGCCGAGACGTCGCTCACCGTGCCGGGCATCCGCTACGTGGTGGATACCGGCCTTGCCCGGCTCAAGCGTTACAGCCACCGCAACAAGGTCGAGCAGCTACAGATCGAAAAGGTCGCCCAGTCGGCCGCCCGTCAGCGGGCAGGGCGCTGCGGCCGGGTCAGCGACGGCGTGTGCTTCCGCCTCTACGACGAGGACGACTTCAACAAGCGCCCCGCCCACACCGATCCGGAGATCCTGCGCTCATCCCTGGCGGGGGTGATCCTGCGCATGAAGTCGCTGAAGCTCGGCGAGGTAGCGGACTTCCCCTTCATCGACGCGCCCCTGCCGCGCATGGTGGCCGACGGCTACCAGCTGCTGGCCGAGCTGGGCGCGGTGGAAGAGTTGGAGGGGGCGGCGGTGATGAACCTCACGCCCGTCGGCCGGGAGCTGGCCAAACTGCCTTTGGATCCGAAGATCGGCCGCATGATCCTCGCTGCCCGCGACCGGGGCAGCCTGGCCGAGGTACTGGTGATTGCCGCGGCCCTGTCTACCCAGGACGTGCGCGAGCGCCCGCCCGAGCGTCAGGCCGCTGCCGATCAGGCCCACGCCCGTTTCCGCGGCACCGAGCACGAGCAGAAATCCGAGTTCCTGTGGTTCTGGAACCTGTGGCAGGCCTGGGAGGAGGTGCAGCGCCACGAGACCTCCAGCAAGCAGAAGGCCTGGTGCAAGACCCACTTCCTGTCCTGGCTGCGTCTGCGCGAGTGGCGCGATGTGTACAACCAGCTGCACACCCTGTGCGCCGAGCATGGCTGGAAGGAGAACGATCAGCCGGCCAGCTACGAGGCCATCCACAAAGCCTTGCTCAGCGGCCTGATGGGCCACGTGGGCTGCAAGATCGAGGATGCCTCGGGGCCGGCCGCCGGCAGCTACCTGGGCGCCCGGGGCATCAAGTTCTGGCCCCATCCCGGATCAAGCATCGCCAAAAAGGCCGGCAAATGGATCATGTGCGCCGAACTGGTGGATACCTCGCGCCTGTTCGGCCGCTGTCTGGCGCGGATCGAGCCGGAGTGGCTGGAGGAGGTGGGGGAACACCTGCTCCGGCGACAGGTCTCGGAGCCCCATTGGTCAAAGGCAAGCGGCGCTGTGCGCGCCTGGGAGCGTGGCACCCTGTATGGCCTGACGGTCTATCCACGGCGAGGAGTGAGTTATCGGGAGATCGATCCTGCCCTGTGCCGCGAGCTGTTCATCCGCGAAGGGCTGGTGGAGGGCGAGATTGCTGAAGGCCCGGCCAGGGGCATGGCTTTCCTGGCCCACAACCGACGCCTGGTGGCGGAGATCGAACGCCTGGAGCACAAATCCCGCCGCCCCGACGTGCTGGTGGACGAAGCGCTGATCTATGCCTTTTATGACGCCAAACTGCCGCCGGAAGTCCTGGATGTGGCGAGTTTCGAGGTTTGGCGCAAGCGCGTCGAGCAAAAGGCACCCAAAACCCTCCAGCTGAGCCGCGACCAGCTGATGCGTCACGACGCCGAGGGCATCACCACCGATCGCTTCCCTTCCAACCTGGAGGTGCTGGGGCAGAAGCTCAAGCTCACCTACCTGCACGCGCCCGGTGAATCGGACGACGGCGTCACCCTCACGGTGCCATTGGCCATGCTCAACCAAGTACCGGCCAACCGCTGCGAATGGTTGGTGCCCGGCCTGCTGGAAGAGAAAGTGACGGCCCTGCTGAAGACCGTGCCCCAGAAGCATCGCCACCGCCTGCAACCCATGGCGGAGAGCGCTGCGGCCTTCATGGAGCGCTACGACGCGGGCGAGTTCGACCAGGACGATCCTCTGATCAAAGCCCTGCAACGCTTTGTCGAGGAACGGGTTTCCCTCAAGTTGCCGATGGAGAGCTTCCGTCCCGAGAACCTCAACCCCCACTGTTTCATGAACTTCCGGGTTCAGGACGAGCACGGCCGGATCATCGGGCAG
>JAEUNV010000041.1 GCA_016790385.1 Zoogloea sp. | reverse complement strand
GCCCTTCTGGAAAAGCTTGTCCAGTACGAGGCGGTGCACGAGATCCGATCCTGGGACGATCTGAAGAATCGCCTCGACTCGGATCGTCGCTGCTACGCCTTCTTCCATCCGCGCATGCCCCTGGAGCCCTTGATCTTCGTTCAGGTGGCCCTGGTGGACGCCTTGGCGGACGACGTGCAGAAACTACTCGACATCAATGCCCCGCTGGCCGACGCCAATCGGGCCACCACCGCCATCTTCTACTCCATCAGCGCCACCCAGGACGGGCTGCGCGGGGTGTCCTTTGGCAACTTCCTGCTCAAGCGGGTGGTTGAAGACCTCCAGCGGGATTTCCCCAAGCTGAAGACTTTCTCCACCCTGTCGCCCATACCCGGCCTGATGTCATGGGTGCGACGCAATCCGGCCGATGCTGCCAGGGTATTCACCGAGGCCGACCTCAAGCGGCTGGCGGCCACGGGCATCGAGGGCAAGGTGGAAAGCGTGTGGACGCGCCTTGCGGGCGATGGCAGCTGGGCCGCCGAGAAAGGCCTCGCCCGCGCCCTGCGCGACCCCCTGTTGCGGCTGGCCGCCCACTACCTCCTCAACGCCCGACGCGACGACAAGCCGGTGGACCCGGTCGCCCGCTTCCACCTGGGCAACGGCGCCCGCGTCGAACGACTGAACTGGCTGGCCGACACGTCGGCAAAAGGCTTTAGCCAGTCGCTGGGGATCATGGTGAACTATCTCTACGACCCGGATCGGATCGAAAGCAACGTGGAGGCCTTCAGCAGCGAAGGTGACGTGGACGCAGCAGCGGCCGTGCGCCGCATGGCCCGGCAGCCCTGATCACGCCGCCCGTCGCACGGGCAATCACATGCCCAGGGAATTGAGAAGATCGTCGGTCTCGTTCCCCGAAGCCTCCTGCGGCGACGCCTCGGCCTGTTCCCGACCGGCCTGATCGAACAGCGCATCCGCGTCCTGTGCCTCCTGGGCGTCGAAGTCGCGGAGCTTGATGAACTCGGTGCGATCCACCGCCAGCTCCAGGTAAAAGATGTTGCCACCGCCGGTGTAGAAGTTCACCCGTCGGGCCTCCGGCTGATCCAGGTGGGTGTCCACACTCAACATGACCTGCTTGTTCAGCACCAGCATCTTGGGCTGGTTCTGGGTGATGTGGGTTTGCAACTCACGCCGCACCTTTCCGGTGAAGTCGCCGACGATCTGGTTCATCAATTCGCCCATCACGTTGCCCACCTCGTCGGTGGTGTGGCTGCGCGCAAGATCTTCCCTGGCCATACCCATGTTCAACATGTAGCGCTCGTAAAGCTCCATCGCCGCCGAGGAGGTGAAGTTGATGATCACAAGGCCCGAGAAGCCGCCATCGAAGAGCACAAAGCAGCCGATATCCGGCTTGAGGCAGGTCTTGGTGATGCGCTGGACCATGGCGGAGTAGTGGATATTGCTTCCGGACGCCGCGGTGAGAACCTTGCTCACCGAGTTGCACAGACTGAGCAGCAGGTCTTCGGTACCGAATACGACGGAGTTCTCTCGTGAATTCATGGCGCAGGGTAGGCTTCTGAGGAGTCGGTTGACGGGGGGATATCAATTGACGGCCCGGTCGGCGCGAGCTTGAGCCCCAAAACGGGGTCGCCGTCACCGGATGGAAACATTCAGCAGCTATCTTCCGCGCCATCCTGTCCTCCGCGCACCCCGTCAGCGGGGCCTGCTCCCTCATGGCATCCCCCCCATCGACCCCTGCCCTCCCCGCCCAGGCTCGACGCCTCACCCGCGCCTTGCTCGTTCCCCTGCTCGCCCTCGGCCTGAGCGCCTGCGCGCCACGTCAAATGGTGCTGGGCGAACTGGCCGACAGCCTTGCGAGCCAGGGACAATCGGCCGAGGACGACCCCGATCTGGCGCGGGATGCCGCACCCTTTTATCTCAAACTGTCCGAGTCGGTGCTCCGGGAGCAGCCCGGCCATCTGCCCCTGTCCGCCACCGTGGCAGGCGGCTTCACGCAATACGCCTATGCCTTTGTGGCCTTCGAGGCTGACCGCCTGGAGGCTACCGATGCGCGGGCCGCGGCACGCCTGCGTGCGCGGGCGGCGGCCCTCTACCGCCGCGGTCGTGATCACGCCTTGCGGGCCCTGGAGGCGGCGAAGCCCGGGCTGCGCCATCAATTGGAAACCCAGGGCTCGCCCTCAGCCCTCGACAGGAAGATGCTGCCCTCGGCCTATTGGGCAGCCGCGGCCTGGGGCGGGCTGATCTCCCTCTCCAAGGACGATCCCGACACCGTGGCCGATCTGCCCGTGGCGATTCAACTCGCCCGACTGGCCTGGGCCGTTGATCCCGCCTACGGCGACGGTGCCCTGGCCAGCCTGATGGGCAGTTTCGAATCGGCCCGGCCGGGTGGCAGTCCGCAGCAGGCCCAGGCCTACTTCGACGAAGCCCTGCGTCTGGGCGCCGGGCGCAATGTCGGCGCCTTCGTCGCGAAAGCCGAAGGCCTTGCCCAGCCCGCCGGTGACAAGGCGGCCTTCGTCGCTCTGCTGCAACAGGCCCTGGCAGTGCAGGACACCCCGGGCAGCCCGATGGTCCTTTCCAACGCCGTCATGCGACGCCGCGCTGCGTGGCTGCTGGAAACCGCTGACGACCTCTTCTGACCTCCCATTTTTCAGGACAGCTTCCATGCTCAAACCCGGCTCCCTCGCCGCCCTAAGCCTCGGTCTGCTTCTCAGCCTCCCCAGCGTTGCCGCGCCCCAGCTGCGCATCGGCACCCTGGCCCCCAAGAACTCCCTCTACCATCGCCAACTCATGGAAGTGGGCGAAGCCTGGCGCGCCTCCCAGGGAGTGGGTGCCAAATACCTGATCTATCCGGACGGCAGCCAGGGGGGAGAAACCGACATGGCCCGGCGCATGCGTATCGGCCAATTGCAGGGCGCCCTGCTGTCGGTCGTGGGCCTGCGCGAGATCGAACCGACCATCTCCGCCCTTCAGGCCCTGCCCTTGCTCTTCCGCAGCTGGGACGAGGTGGACTACGTGCGCGAGAAGATGCGCCCGACCATGGAGAAGAAGTTCCTCGACAAAGGCTTCGTGGTGCTCGCCTGGGGAGATGCGGGTTGGGTGCGCTTCTTCTCGAAGGACGCTGCGGTGCGCCCGGACGACTACAAGAAAATGAAATTCTTTGCCTGGGCCGGCGAGAACGAGCAGCAGGAAATCATGAAGAGCCTGGGCTACACCCCGGTTCCCCTGGAAACCAGTGACATCCTGCCCTCCATCCAGACCGGGATGATCAACGCCGTGCCGGCCACGCCCTACTTCGCCCTGGCCAGCCAGATATACAACACCGCACCCCACATGCTCGACATCAACTGGGCCCCCATCGTCGGCGCCCTGGTGGTGACAAAAAAGAGTTGGGACGAGATGACGCCGACGGCCCAGAGCGCCCTGCGCGAAGCCGGCGCCAAGGCCGGGCTTCAGATGCGCACCCGCGCCCGCCAGGAGGTGGACGAAGCCGTGACGGCCATGAAGAAGCGGGGGCTCCAAGTGCACACCCCGACGCCGGAACAGATGCAGGAATGGCAGGCCCTGGCCGACAAGCTTTACCCGCGCATCCGTGGCCACATGGTGCCGGCCGAAACCTTTGACGAAGTCTTCGCCCTGCTCAAGGCCTATCGGGCCGGCATGCGCTGATTCCCGCCATGCGCCGCTTTCCGGCTGTTGACGAAGCCATCGCCTCCACGGCGCTGGCATTGATGACACTCATTCCGCTGATCGAAATCGCCCTGCGCCCCCTGCACGGCAAGGGTATAGCCAACGCGCCCCTGCTGGTCCAGCACCTGGGGCTTGCCGTCGCCATGTTCGGGGCTGTGCTGGCCGAACGGGGTGGCCACCTGAGCACCCTGGGCAGCGGCCTGGCGGGCGCGCGCAGCCCCTGGCTGCACAACGCCGCCAATCTGGTCGCCAAAGGTGGGGCTGCCCTCTTCACCGGCATGCTCGGTGCCGCCAGCTGGACCTTTGTGACCAGCGAGATGGAAGGCGGCCGTGAGCTGGCCTATGGCATACCGGTGTGGGCGGTGCAGGCCTTGATGCCAGCCGGCTTCGTGATCCTCGGCATCCGCCTGGGCGCCCACTGTGCGCCAAAGCGCGTGGCCGGCCTGCTGACAGGCCTCGCCCTGACCGGCATGGGCTTCGCGTTCGCCCTGCACTTCGATGGCACGCCCCTACCCCTGCCCCCTTTTGCCTTGGGTCTGGTGCTCGTGTTGCTGGCTGGAGCGCCCATCTTTGCCATCCTCGGTGGCCTGGCCCTGGCCCTGTTCTGGGCTGAAGGCCAGCCCCTGGCCTCGGTGCCCCTCAGCCACTATCAGATCACCGTCAACCCTTCCCTGCCAGCCCTGCCGCTGTTCACCCTGGCCGGACTGGTATTTGCCAGAAGTGGGGCCGCCGGGCGGCTGGGCACCCTGTTTACCGCCAGCTTCGGCGGCGGCCCCACCGGCACGGTGATCGCGGCCGCCCTGCTGTGCTCCTTCTTCACCGCCTTCACCGGCGGCAGTGGCGTAACCATCCTGGCCCTCGGCGGCCTGCTGCTGCCCCTGTTGAAAGACGCGGGCTTTCCCGAACGCCGGGGCATCAGCCTGGTGACGAGCGCCAGCGCCCTCGGCGTGCTGCTGGCGCCTTCGGTGCCCCTCATCATGTACGCCATCATCGCCCGGGTGCCCATCCACAGCATGTTCCTGGCGGGCATCCTGCCGGCGCTGGTGATGGTCGCCTTTTTGCTGGTGGTGGGTGGCTATCTTCGCCCGGCCCCTCTCGCCGCCGACGCGCCTGCACAGCCCCGGGCCGACCTGCGCCAGGCCCGGGCCGCCGCCTGGGCGGCCCGCTGGGAGATCCTGGCACCGGTGCTGGCCATCGGCTCCCTGATCAGCGGCCTGGCCACCCCCACCGAAAGCGCCGCCCTCACCGCGGCCTATGCCATCCTCACCCAGGCGCTGGCCCATCGGGAATTGGACTGGCCCCTGCTGCGACGCTGCCTGGCCGACTGCACCCAAGTGATCGGTGGTGTGATGGTGATCCTGGGCATGGCCCTGGGCCTTACCAACTACCTGGTGGACGCCGGCATCCCCGACGCCGCGGTGGAATGGGTTCAGGCCGCCTTGCCCAACAAGTTCGCTTTCCTGGTGGCGCTTAATGCCTTCCTGTTCCTTGCCGGCGCCCTCATGGAGATCTACGCCGCCATCGTTGTGCTGGTGCCCCTGCTGCTGCCGGTGGCCGTAAGCTATGGCATCGACCCGGTGCATTTCGGGGTGATCTTTCTGGCCGTGATGGAGATGGGCTTCCTGTGCCCCCCCGCGGGCATGAACATCTTCTTCGCCTCGGCCATGTTCGCCCGGCCCGTGAAGGAAATTGCCGTCTCGGTGCTGCCAGCCCTGCTGGCCATCTTCCTGGGGGCGCTCACCATCTCGTGGCTGCCCTGGCTGGCCACCGGGCTGCCGACGCTGTTTTAGCGCTAAGGGAGGGGTGATGCCCCCTCCCCCGCGCCCTGCTTGAAGCCGGAAATGGCTGTAGCCCCAGCCGGCGTGCCCGTGCCGGGGCGTCGGCGCCGGCCAGTGTGGCCCCAGTCAAACAACCGCAACACCAACCAACGCGCACGCCAAAGGCGCTGCCGCGCCAGACCCTCCGCACGCCCCACTCTGCTGCAAGGCGAGCCCACGCCCGCCCTCCCGATGCGCTTTTCGAAAGTAAGCCGCTGGGGCTCACCCTCCGCCCGGGCCTCAAGCGCTAACGGATACTGCCGTTAAGCGGTTAAGCCCGCAACTGAAGACGAGGTGCTGCAACTGACTGTCGGCGCAGCAAAAATAAAATCAACATGCATTCCATTTACCCTGCCCCAACCGTGATTGACGCCACTGACAACGAATATTTTCGCCTGATGATTGACGCAGCCCCGACCGGGTTTGTGTTGATCGATGGCGCGGGCATGATCGTCTTGGTAAACCGCCACCTGACGACATTGTTCGGCTACGACGAAGCCGAACTGCTCGGCCAACCGATAGAAACGCTCCTGCCGCAGCGAGTAAGAGCCACCCATCCGGAACGTGTGCGCTCCTTCTTTATCAATCCATCGGTGCGACCGATGGGAGCGGGACGCGACCTTTACGCTGCGCGCAAGGACGGAACGGAATTTCCCGTCGAAGTCGGGCTTACTCCGCTTAGCTCCACCAAAGGCATGCTGGTGCTGGCCACCATCGTTGATATCAGCGAGCGCAAGAATGCACAAAAGCAGCTGGCGCGAAATCGGGATCTGTTCAATGCCGTGGTCGAAGCGGCACCGACCGGCATTGTGATGATCGACATGAACGGTCGCATCACCCTGGTCAATTGCCAGCTGGAAGCCCAGTTTGGCTATTCCCGAGAAGACCTCATCGGCCAGCCCATCGAAGTGCTGATGCCCGCGCGTCTGCGCCAAAGCCATCCCGAGCACGTTCGAAAATTCTTCACCGATCCGACGACGCGCGCCATGGGCGCAGGGCGTGACCTTTACGCCGCACGCCAGAACGGAACGGAATTTCCCGTCGAAATCGGGCTCAGCCCTGTGCACCTCGCCGACGGTCGTCAGGTACTGGCGACCATTGCCGACATCACCGAACGCAAGAAGGACGAAACCAAGCTGCGGCGCGCCAACGACGGGCTTGAGGAGTTCGTGTATGTTGCATCGCACGACCTGCGCTCACCTCTGCGCGGCATTGCGGATCTGATCGAATGGGTCAAGGAAGACCTGGAGGCCACGCCCAACCCGAAAGTCTCTCACAACCTCGATCGTGTGGCGATTCGTATCGAGCGCCTCGAACGTCTGATCACCGACCTGCTGGCCTATGCCCGCGCCGGCTCTTCGCAATCCGAGACCTTGGCGTTTGATGTGCGTGACTTGGTCGAGCGGGTGCTGGAGCTGCAACCGCCGCGCGCGGGGTTCGAGGTTACGCTCCAGGTCCCCGAGCTGCACATGATTGCAGCGCGGACGCCGTTGGAGACCGTGCTGCGCAATCTCGTATCCAACGCGATCAAGCATCACGACAAAGATGTCGGTACCGTCATGATCCAAGCGCGGAGCAAGGGAGAATTCATCGAGTTCGCGGTGAGCGACGATGGGCCGGGCATCCCGACGCGTTCCCAGGACCGTGTCTTCAAGCTGTTCCAGACTGCATCCACCGCTGAACGCCGGAGTTCCGGCGTGGGTCTGGCCATCTCCAAGCGCATGGTCGAAGCCCACGGCGGCTGGATCGTCGTCGAATCCCGGGATGGTGAACGTGGCACGACCTTCCGCTTCTTCTGGCCCGCGACTGCGACGTCGCCTTCTACAGGAAACGCCCGATGAAAAACCCGCTCTCCATCCTGTTGATCGAAGATGACGACGTCGCCATCGAGGCAACCAAACGCTGCCTGGACAAATGCAGCACCAAGTTTCCTCTGTATGTCGCAACAAACGGACTGGAAGGGCTGAAAGCGCTGCGAGGCGAAGGGCCCCACGGCCCCTTGCCGAGAAATCTCGTGGTGCTGCTCGATCTCAACATGCCGGTGATGAATGGCTTCGAACTGCTGGAAGCCGTGCGCGCGGAGGAAAGCCTGCGCTCCACCGTCATCTACGTGCTAACGACCTCCGACAGCGACTCGGATCGCTCGCGCGCATATCACAACATCATTGCGGGCTACATGGTGAAATCCGCCCTCGGCCCGCAACTCGCAAACCTGACCAGGCTGCTCGAAAATTATGACGCTTCCATCAGCTTCCCCTGAGTCCGCGAATTCGCCCGGGATTGACGTTCCCCTCCGGCTGCTGGTCGTCGACGACGACGACGTGGATCGCGAGCGGGTCAGCCGCTTGCTGGCCAAGATTCATCTCAAGAGCGCAGTCACCGAGGCCGCTTCACTCGAACAGGCCCGCGAAGCCATGAGCAATGGCGAGTTCGACTGTGTGTTTCTCGACTACCAGCTTGGCGATGATGTGGGCGTTGAACTGCTGCATGACATCAGCCACGGCTCGCTCAATTACGTGCCGGTCGTGATGGTGACGGGAAACAGCAACGAACGCCTTGTGGTTGAAGCCATGCAAGGCGGCGCTTACGACTTCATTCCCAAGACCCAGCTCCATGTGGACCTGCTCGAAACGGTGCTGGTCAATAGTCTGCTGCGCGCCAATCTTGAACGGGAATTGAAGACAAAGCGCGAGCGCCTGGAATACCTCAGTTTTTACGACACGCTGACCGGGCTGCCCAACCGTGCTCTGTTCTTCGACCGTCTCGAACAGACCCTGCTCTCCGCCAAGCGTAACCAGCGCTCCTTCGCGGTAATCCAGATCGACCTCAATCTGTTCAAGAAAGTTAACGACTGCTATGGCCACGCCGCGGGCGACACGGTGCTGGCCGTCGCCGCTCAGCGGATCAAGAAGGCACTGCGCGCGACGGACTCGGTGGCGCGCTTGGGCGGCGACGAGTTCGCCGCCGTGCTGACAGACATCGACAGCGTGGAAACCACGTTCAGCGTGGCGGAGAAAATCGTCGCTGCGGTGGCGGAGCCAATCACCGATGACCGGCTTATGGTCTCCGTTGGAGCGGCGGTAGGCATCTCCCTCTACCCGGCCCAGGGCGACGATGCCCAGACCCTGCTGCTCAAGGCCGACCGCGCCATGTACGCCGCCAAACGCGCCGGCACCAACCACATGCTCTACGCGGAGGGCATGGAGGCGGTGCAACAACGGCCGATGCTCGACATCAGTCGCATTCAGCAAGCCATCGACCGCAACGAGCTGTTCATGGAGTTCCAGCCAATGGTCGAACTCGCCAGCCGCAAAGTGAATGGTGCCGAAGCGCTGGTGCGCTGGCGAACCGCATCGGGGGAGATCATCTCGCCCGGCATGTTCATCCCGCTGGCCGAACGCTCCCCCATCATCCGCTCCCTTTCCTATCTGGTGCTCAACAAAGTGCTCGACCAGATGCAGACCTGGCTCGCCTCAGGGCTGCGTCTCCCGGTGTCGGCCAACCTCTCGGCGCGCCTGCTCGATGACAATGAGCTCCCGGCTCGGGTCTTTCGGGGGCTTGCCGCGCGCGGCCTCCCGGCCAGTCTGCTGACGCTGGAGCTAACCGAAACCGCGCTCATGTCCAACCTCGAACAGGCGCAAAAGGTCCTGGGCGAACTGATCGGCGGCGGCGTCAGGGTTTCCATCGATGATTTCGGGGCCGGCTTCACCTCTTTCAAATACCTGCGCCAGCTCGAAGTCTCGGAAATCAAGATTGACATGGCGTTTACCTCCGACATGTCTTCAGGCTCACGCGACAGCGTGATCGTGCGCTCCATCGCCACCCTCGCCAGCGGCTTCGGCATACCCGCCGTGGCCGAGGGCATTGAAAATCTCGCCAACTGCGAAACCCTGCTCGAACTCGGCTGCCACAGCGGCCAAGGCTACGGTATCGCACGTCCGATGGCGGGCGAGGCGATCCCTGAATGGATTGCGCGCTGGGAATCCAAGGTCGATGAGCCAGGCGCCCCAAAGACCGTGCACTAACCTTGCACCGCTGGATGCCCACCGGCACTACCGCCTACCTCCCAGCACCCGATCAGCCGCCCCCCTGCCCCGCCGGGCTTGACCCAGGCACGGC
This sequence comes from Zoogloea sp., assembly GCA_016790385.1. Lineage (GTDB taxonomy): Bacteria > Pseudomonadota > Gammaproteobacteria > Burkholderiales > Rhodocyclaceae > Zoogloea. The sequence goes on along the minus strand of JAEUNV010000041.1, from coordinate 88 downwards.
ACCGCGCCGGGTGTAAGCCCCCCAGTGACTACTCGACCCAGCGCGCCGCTGCCGAGTCGTCGGCTTCCCGGGCGTCCACCCAGCGCCC
>JAEUNV010000010.1 GCA_016790385.1 Zoogloea sp. | reverse complement strand
GCAGCGAAAGAGCCCTGAGCCTTGCTCACCCCACCAAGGTTATGTAACACACTGGCAACGCCGTCCAGGCGCACATCTCCACGCAACTTCTCGCGCAGGAAGAGGGCATCCTCAAGGGAACCTGTCGCCTCCGAATAACGCCCGGTTTCAAGCAAAACCGCGCCAATGCTGTTCAAAAGTACGGCGATCTCGGCAGAATTGCGGGTCGGCTGTTCTTTTTGAATCGCCAGTGCTTGCCGGTACAGGGACAGGGAGCGGGAGTAGTCACCTTCCCGATAGTTGATCGCCGCAAGATTGCTCAGGGATGTGGCAACTCGCGGGTCTGTGGCGGGGTAATTCCGCGCAGCCACGTCCAGCGCACGCGACGCCAGGATCCGTGCCTGACTGTAACGCCCCTGATTGTCCAGCCGGGCCACATCGGCATTGAGCGTCTCCCATTCAACCCGCTGGGAAAACGCAACACCAGGACAACTCGCCAAAAGACCCAAGCCCAGCAACAAGCCGAAGCGGTACCCAATTTTCCGCATTCCAAAGAACCCGATCGTGAATCAGTTCGTAGTTTAACCGATCCACGACGGGCTCCACAGCAAACGGCAGCCGAGGGTCGGACCCTCGGCAACCCGCCTACTTGCCGTAATAGCCGCGGTACCACTCCACGAAGCGACCGATCCCCACCGGCACCGGCGTGGCCGGCACAAAGCCGGTCCAGGCGTTGAGGGCGTCGGTATTGGCGTAGGTGGCCGGTACATCACCATCCTGGAGGGGCAGGAAGTTCTTCTCGGCCTGCTTGCCCAGGGCGTTCTCGATGGCTTCGACAAAGGCCATCAGCTCCACCGGGTTGTTGTTGCCGATGTTGAAGACCCGGTAAGGCACGTTGCTGGTGCCGGGGTCGGGCTGGTCGGCGTTGTAGGCGGCGTCAGGCTCGGCGGTATGGTCGAGCGTCTTGATCACGCCCTGAACGATGTCATCCACATACGTGAAGTCGCGCTTCATCTTGCCGTGATTGAAGACATCGATGGGCTTGCCCTCCAGGATGGCCTTGGTGAACAGGAACAGGGCCATGTCGGGACGGCCCCACGGGCCATACACCGTGAAGAAGCGCAACCCGGTGGTGGGCAGGCCGAACAGGTGGCTGTAGGTGTGGGCCATCAGCTCGTTGGCCTTCTTGGTGGCCGCGTACATGCTCACCGGGTGATCAACGCTGTCGTGCTCCGAGAAAGGCATGCGGGTGTTGCCGCCATACACGCTTGAGCTGGAGGCATAGACCAGATGCTGCACCTTGCCGTGACGGCAGCCTTCGAGGATGTTCATGAAGCCCACCAAGTTGCTTTCCACGTAGGCCTGGGGGTTGACCAGGGAATAGCGCACACCGGCCTGGGCGGCCAAATGGATGACTTTGTCGAACTTCTCTTCGGCAAACAGCTTGGCCATGCCGGCGTTGTCGGCCACGTCCATCTTCACGAAACGGAAGTTTTCGTGGGGCGTCAGGCGGGCCAGCCGATCATGCTTGAGCTGGACTTCGTAATAATCGTTGAGGTTGTCGAGACCGACCACCTGATCGCCTCGTGCCAGCAGGAGCTGGCTGGTATGCATGCCGATGAATCCGGCAGCGCCGGTAACGAGAATTTTCATGATCGCGGGATACTCGAAGTTGTAGGAAGCCGACGGGGGCGAGACCAGGCCCGAAACGATATCCGGGGACACGGCCAACAGCCAGTCATTTTCTCACGGGCGCATGTCAGGGTAAATCCGCTGTACTGCCTGAACGTGTGGTCTGTAACGACCGTTATACTTTCAGGCCTCGAAACCCGGGCCTTCCTCCTTGCTCCTGCGCCTTCTCTACACTTTGCTGTGGCACCTCGCCATCCCGCTGATCGGCTTGCGGCTGGCCTGGCGGGCACGTCGTCAGCCCGAGTACCTTCAGCATGTCGGGGAACGTTTCGGGCGCTACCCCTGCAACATGGACGGTCCGCTGATCTGGCTGCACGCCGTGTCGGTGGGCGAGACCCGGGCCAGCGCGCCCCTGGTGCACGCGCTGCTCGACGCCCACCCTGAATGCTCGCTGCTCCTGACCCATATGACCCCCACCGGCCGGGCCACCGCGGCCGAGCTTTTCGGCGGCATGGCCCCACGGGTGCGGAGCGTCTACCTGCCCTACGATCTGCCCTGGGCCGTCGCGCGCTTCCTGCGCCACTTCCGCCCACGCATGGGGGTGCTGATGGAGACCGAGCTGTGGCCCAACCTGGTGGAGGGCTGCCGGCACTCAGGCATCCCGCTGGCCCTGGTCAATGCGCGCCTCTCGGAGCGCTCGGCACGGGGTTACGGGCACGCCGGGAGTCTGGCCCGGGACGCGGTCGCCCACCTGTCCGCCATCGGAGCCCAGACCGAGGCCGACGGACAGCGCCTCACCGCCCTGGGCGCCCGCTGGTTGCAGGTCACCGGCAACATCAAGTTCGACATCACGCCTCCGGACGCCCTGCTGGCCCTCGGCAAGGCGTTCCGCTCGCGCATCGGCCCACGCCCCATACTGCTCGCAGCCAGCACCCGTGAAGGCGAGGAAGGCCCCCTGCTGGAGGCCTTCGCCCGCCGCTGCCCGGCCGAGGTGCTGCTCGTGCTGGTGCCACGCCATCCCCAGCGTTTCGACGAAGTCGCCGGGCTGGTGGCCCGAAGCGGGCTCAAACAGCAGCGTCGCTCCGATGATGCAGCCACGGTATCGGCCGATACGCGGGTCTTGCTGGGGGATTCGATGGGTGAGATGTACGCCTACTATGCCGCCTCCGACGTGGCCTTGATCGGCGGCTCCTGGGAAAAACTGGGGGGGCAGAACCCCATCGAGGCCGCTGCGGTGGGCTGTCCGGTAGTGGTCGGCCCCCACACCTTCAACTTCAAGGCGGTCTGCGAGCAGGCCATTGACGCCGGCGCGGCCCTGCGTGCCGAAAATCTGGAAGAGGGCGTGGACCTCGCCCTTGACCTCATCCGCACCCCGGCCCGACGTCAGGCCATGGGCGAGGCCGGCCAGGGTTTCGCCCGCGCCCACCGGGGCGCCACCGCCCGCACCATTGCCCTGCTGGAACCCCTGCTACGCGGGGCTCCAGCCCGCAAGGGCTGAGCCGTTGCCGGCTCACACGACCGGTCGGGCCAGATAGTCCAGCACCCAGCCTGCAAAGATCGCCGCCCCAACCCAGTTGTTGTGGAGGAAGGCTTTGAAGCATTTAGGCCGATCCCGCTCGCGGATCAGGGTGTAGTGGTAGGCCATGATGGCCGCGGCAAGCGCCAACCCCAGCACAAAGAGCGCCCCGCGCCCGGTGCTCAGGCCGACCCAGCCGAGCAGGACCAGGGTGAGGGCATAACACGCCATCACGGCGGCCACATCGAAGCGGCCAAAGGTGATGGCCGAGGTCTTGATGCCGATCTTCAGATCATCCGGACGGTCCACCATGGCATATTCGGTATCGTAAGCCACGGCCCAGAACACGTTGGCCAGCAGCATCACCCAAGCCACCAACGGCACCTCACCCTGAAGGGCGGCAAAGGCCATCGGAATGCCGAAGCCAAAGGCGATACCCAGATAAGCCTGGGGAATGGCAAGGAAACGCTTGGTAAAGGGATAGCTTCCGGCCAGAAAGACCGCCGGCACGCTGAGGGCGATCGTCAGGCCGTTGAGGGGCAGCACCAGCAGGAAGGATACGAGCGCCAAACCGGCCGCCAGGGCCAGCGCCTCGCCCGGCGTCACGCGCCGCGCGGCCAGCGGCCGGAGCCGGGTGCGCTCCACGTGGCCATCGAAATCCTTGTCCGCATAGTCGTTGATCACACAACCGGCCGAGCGCATCAGCACCGTACCCGCCACAAAGATCAGCACCACACCAAGGGCCGGACGCCCCCCGCCGGCCACCCACAGCGCCCACAGGGTCGGCCACAGCAGCAGCAGGATGCCGATGGGCTTGTCGATGCGCATCAACTTGCCATATTCGGACAATCGTTGGGAAAAGCTCAGGGGCGTCATGGCGTAAGCATCCCGATCCCGGGCAGGAAGATTTCGGTGATCAGCAGCGGGAATCCGTTGCGTCGGAAGGCCGAACGTCGCGCCCACAAGGCCGGGAGATCGGCGCGGCAGGTGGCGCGGGCCGCATGGTGCCAGCGCGAATCCCGGGCATCCAGGCGCGCCGCCTCCAGGGGCGAACGACGCACCCGGGGATCGTTGAAGAGCACATTGGCCAAAGGTCGCCCGCCCAGACCGTGCAGAAGGTGCCAGGCCGCCGGTATGGAGGTGGTCGGCACCAGCGAACGGGCATACACCACCGGCACGCCATCGGCGATCAACAGGACTTCTCGAATCCACAGATCGCCGGGGTGGGCCACGCCCAGCGCGGCACGCTCATCGGGCATCACGCGGCCCTTGCCCTGGCTCACCACCTGCAAGGAAAAATGCCCGCAGCGGGCGCGGATTCGGGCCGTGAGTGAGCTGTCGTCACTCAGCCACCCCCGCATGTATCGGGGGGCCTGCCAGGCGGCAATGCGGAAAGGGTCACGGCCCGGAAAATGGGCGAGGGTCATGGGATGCGGGGCTTGATGCGGGCGGGCCGTATTGTACGGTCCCGGTGAGTACTGTAGGAAGGTGGCGTGGCCCAGCCCACGCGCCCTTCCCATCTTATGTCGGGGCCGGACCGCTCTCGGACTTGAGGCGATCCGGAGCCGGCCGTCCTTATTCGAGCAGATCGGCCAGTTCGTCCGCGTGCGCCTCTTCCATCGCGAGAATGCCTTCGAGCATGGCACGGGTCGTCGAGTCCTTGTCGCCAAAGAACCGGATCATTTCGCGATAGCTCTCAATGGCAATCCGCTCGGCGATCAGGTTCTCGCGGATCATCTTGTCGATGCTGTCACAGGCCACGTACTCGGCATGGCTGCGTTCGCTCAAGCCCGCCGGGTCCATCTGCGGCGTGCCACCCAGCTGCACGATGCGTTTGGCGAGCAGGTCGGCGTGGGCCAGTTCCTCGTTCGAATGCACCAGGAATTCCGCTGCGATCGGCTCGGAATGGATGCCGCTGGCGGTGACCGCATGCTGGCGATAGCGCAGTACGCAAACCAGTTCGGTGGCCAGCGCGGTGTTCAGCAGATGAATCGCCTGGTCCGGGTCAAGTTCGTAGCCGGGCGTCAGCGCACCGTCCTCGATCTGCTTGCGGGCGCGGGCGCGCAGGGTTTTCACGTCGGTGAGGAAGCTGGAATCGTTGGTGTAATCCTTGGCCATGACAATCTCCTGAGTCGGGTTTCCGGAATAGGAACGGTGCAGTTGCCTGATTGCAATCACCACCGTCATGACTCCATGATGGCCTCGCCCTATTTCCCGCGCTGTCGGACGCCGCAGGCAGCCCATGTCGGACGAGTCCTATCCCCGGTAATGGAACAGGGTCAAATGGCAAGGGGTGCCCCCTGCCCGGCCATGCCATCCACGTAGCCCAGCAGCTCATCCATTTGAAAGGACTTGTCGAAGAACGCGGCCGCTCCAAGCGCGGCACAGCGCGCCCTCACCGCCGGATGGGAGTGATTGGAGAACACCACCGCCGCAGGCGAACCGAAGCGCTCCGGCGCGGCATGCAGGGAGGCGAGGATGCCAAGCCCGGTGCCGGCCTTGAGTTCCAGATCGACGATGGCCAGATCCGGGCGGACTCGCGTCAGGACGACCAGGGCGGCCGATTCGCTGTCGGCCGTGCCGACGATCTCGAGCGTGCGAATCCCACCGAGAATTGACGAAAGCATATCCCGCAGAACCGCGGAATCTTCTATCAACACCACGCGAAGTGGCCGGTTGGCTCGGGCATCCATGACGATTTCTTTCTGAGTTTGAGTTTCCGGAGGGCGGGGGCGACTTTGCCCATGTGAACGAAGCGCGTCGCTCTGATACCAGTCTGGCAGCACTCGGCCCCGCCCCCCTGGAGGTGATCACCTAAACGCTCGTAGGCCGGCTCTGACGCATACCTGCTTCGACCCGACCGGTGGCGGGTCTCACTCCCACCAGACCGGCGCCGCCAGCCCTCAGCAGTGACAATGAATGTGCGAAGGGCAGCGCGGCTCGCGAAGCCGGCTGCCCTATCCGGGTGGTCCGCTCCCGCAGGGTGTTCAGCGGGCCACGGCGGGCGCGGGGAGTACACATTCATCGAATGCGTACCAGGCTGCGGGGCCGATCATGCGCTGCAGGCCGGACATGTTTTCCGGGCAGCCGGAATCCTCGTTGCCAAACACGAGGCTCGAAAAGAGCATCCCGAAGCACAGCAGCAAGGTGGCGATGAACGATATTGTCACGGTCCAATCCCACGGCCCGGGCTCGGCCCAGACAGGATCACCGGAGTGATGGCTCGATCCACGCATGATTGTTCCTCCTCATTGCAGCGGGCTCAGGCGCCGCCCGGTTCGCCCACGAAAATCTCGATACGGCGGTTTTTGGCCCGGCCCGCTTCCGTCGCGTTGGAAGCAACGGGCTCTTGCTCGCCTCGTCCCGCCACGCCGATGCGCGCTGCCGCCACGCCCCGATCCACCAGGAAATCGCGGGCACTCATCGCGCGTCCAAGCGACAGCGGGCGATTCACGCTGTCCTCGCCGGTGCTGTCGGTGTGCCCGACGATACGGATCGTTGCGCCCGGATTGTCTTTCAGGGTCTGGGCGAAGCGGGTGAGGATGGGGCGCATGTCCGGCTTGATCTCACTGCGCCCCACGTCAAACGAAATGTCGCTGGGGATTTCCAGCTTGAGCTGGTCGTCGGAGGTGCGGGTCACTTCGACACCGGTGCCCGAGGTGGCCTGGCTCATGGCCTGGCGCTGTGCCTCCATGCGCTGCGACCACACGTAACCGCCCAGGGCGCCAAGGCCTGCACCGATGGCCGCGTCGCGGCCCACCTTGTCACTGCCCGTGGCCTTGCCGATCAGGGCGCCACCGACGGCGCCGCCGAGGGCGCCCATGCCGGCATTGCGCTGCGTTTCCGACATACCCGCGCAGGCGCTCAGGCCAACCAGCGCAGCCATGCCGAGGGGAAAGATTTTGATTTTCATAGAATTGCTCCCGAATTCGAGGGGCATGTCCGGCCCACTTGCTTGAGTGCCAGGGGCCGGCACCCCGGAGATCGCTCGGATGCCTTAGCGGCGGCGGCTGAGCAAGGCGCCAACCAGGAGGCCGGCGGCACCGATGATTGCCGCCGATCGCCAGGGGTTGCTGCCGATGTAGCGCTCTGCCACATGCTTGGAATGGTGGGCGTCGCGACGCAGCACCTCAGCCGCATCCCTGGCGGCACAGCGCAGGTTGTCGATGACGGTGGCAGCCGCATCGCGGGTGACTTCCGCCGTGGCATCCAGCTGGCGACGCACGCCGGGGATGGCGGCCCGAGCGCTCTCCTGAAGGTCGGAGGCAACCTGCCGGATGCTGCCCGGCGTGGTCGAAGTGTTCGGGGTGGTGGGGGTGGTCTCGATGGTATTCATGATCTTCTCCTGAATTGATCTCGAAGCTGATTTCAAAGGCACGGCCTGTCCGGATCAGTGCAACTCACGCCGGACAAAGCCGTGGGGCGCTCACTTGGCGCGAACGATGATGTCGTTCTTGACCGATTTCACGCCGTCGACCGACTTGGCGATCTCCTCAGCGCGCATCCTCTCGGTTGCCGACGGGGTGAAGCCGGACAACTGCACCACGCCATTCTTGGTTTCCACACCGATGGCGGTGATGCGCACGGATTTGTCTTCCGCGTGCTTGGCCTTGATGTTCGCGGTGATCGAGGCGTCATCCACGTATTGCGACACGGACGACTTTTCTTGGGCCTTTTCGACCGCATAGGCCGAGGTCGCGGTGGCAAGGGCCAGCATGCTGGCAACAAGGATCGATTTGGCGGACTTCTTCATGATGTTCTCCTCTGGTTTTCGATTGAAGTTGAATCAGGAATCGCAGCTGCATTCAGACACTGCGTTTGCGTTTCCATGGCTCCAATGTATTCGTCGCCCCGGACTCGATCTGTCCGACAAAAACGGAAAGGCCTGTAGGAATCGACCGTCGGCCCTGTCGGATCAGACTCGCCACCGGCGGGGCGGCAAGCCCCCGCGCCAGGGCGCTCGTGCAGCCGCGGCGTTGCGCCGGGCGGCGTTCGTGCCGGACATGTCTTACAGGCCGCTCGTCCGCTGCCGACACCGGAACCCGCCGGTCACGCATAAGATGCAGGCAGGTTTTTCACTCCGTAATAACGCATGCCGACGCAAGCCCCCCCAACTCGCCGCCGCAGACGTCTCCGCCAGGCCGCCGCCGCCCTGGCCGTGATCGGTCTTGGCACCGCCCTTTTCGACTGGAATGTGCTGCGCCGCCCCCTCGAATACGTGATCAGCGGTCGTCTGGAACGGGAGATCCGCATCAACGGCCCCCTTTCCGTCCATCTGTGGAGCCTCCATCCCAGCCTCAGCGCGGAAGAGGTCGAACTGGCCAACGCGCCGGGTGGCAAGGCACCGCACCTGGCCAGGGTAGGCAGGCTTCAGATCACACTGAACCTGACCGAATCCCTGAAGGGCAACTGGGTGCTCGATGGCCTGGACCTGGATCGCGCCGATGTCCAGCTGGAGGAAGACGCCGCCGGCAAGGGCAATTGGCTTTTCGGCCGGCAGGGCGACGAGGCTCCCCTTGCGGTGCGCTACGGAAAGATCCGCATCCGCGATGGCACACTCGGCCTGCGCCTTCCGGCTCGCAAGGTCGATCTCAAACTCCGCATCACCTCGGAACAGGACAAGGAGCGCCTGAATGTCACCGTCGCCGGCCGCTGGGCAGGCGAGGCGGTCGATATTTCGGGAAAGGCCGACGTGGTGCAGGGGCTTCTGTATGGCAACCAGCCTTACTCGGTGGATGCCCGTGGCAGCATCGGGCCAACCCGTTTCAGCGTGAGTGGCAGTGCCGCTGACCTTGCACAAATAGACGGGCTCGACATCCTTTTCACCCTGTCGGGGCAAAGCCTTGCGGGCTTGTTCCCCTTGACCGGCGTTCCGCTCCCCGCCACACCGCCCTATCGCATAGCCGGCCGCCTGGTGAGAACCGGCCCGAGCTGGCAGTTCCAGGATATCGACGGAAAGGTGGGATCAAGCGATGTGAGCGGGCGGCTGAGCATCGATCGCAGCACCACACCTCAGAAACTTGCGGGAAAGCTGCGCTCCGGACGCCTCGATCTGTCCGACCTGTCTGGGTTTATCGGTGCTCGCACGAGCACCGGGCAGGAGATCGCTCCACGCCCGGGAAAGGTCCTGCCCTCGCGCCCGCTCGGCTTTGAAAAAATTGCTGCGGCCAATGTGGATCTGGATTTCGTCATCGACGATTTTCGCAATACCGGGCTGCCCCTTGACTCGGCCCAGGGCCGGCTCACGATTGTTGACCGCCAGGTGAGTCTTTCCCCCCTCAAGCTCGGCCTCGCCAAGGGCGTGACCGACGGCAAACTGGAACTGGACACCCGCAAGCAACCCGCCAGCGCAAAGCTGGACATGCGCGCCACGCGCCTGCAACTGCGCGAGCTACTGCCCGATACAAACTCGCGCCGCTTCACCTCCGGCGTGCTCGGCGGGCACGCGACGCTCGCCATGCGCGGGCAATCCGTTGCCGACTTGCTGGCCAGCGCCAACGGCACGCTTGGGCTGGCGATGACGGGCGGGAGCACCGACCGTCTGCTCGTCCGCCTGGCC
>JAEUNV010000695.1 GCA_016790385.1 Zoogloea sp. | reverse complement strand
CTGCTGGCGCCGGTGGTGACCGACATGAAGCATGCGGCCAACGCGCTCAACTGGTGCGTGGCCGAGATGGAGAAGCGCTACAAGTTGATGTCGGCCCTGGGCGTGCGCAACCTTGCGGGCTACAACAAGGCGGTGGCGGAGGCGGCCAAGGTCGGTTCGCCCCTCAAGAACCCGTTCTCCATCACCCCCGACAATCCGGAGCCCCTCGACAAGTTGCCCTACATTGTGGTGATCATCGACGAGCTGGCCGATCTGATGATGGTGGTCGGCAAGAAGATCGAAGAACTCATTGCACGTCTTGCCCAGAAGGCCCGGGCGGCGGGCATCCATCTGATCCTGGCCACCCAGCGCCCCAGCGTGGACGTGATCACCGGCCTGATCAAGGCCAACATCCCGACCCGCATGGCCTTCCAGGTCTCCAGCAAGATCGACTCCCGCACCATCCTCGACCAGATGGGCGCCGAGGCGCTGCTGGGCATGGGTGACATGCTTTATCTGGCCCCCGGCACCGGCCTGCCCATCCGCGTCCATGGGGCCTTCGTGGCCGACAACGAGGTGCATCGGGTGGTTGAGCACCTCAAGGCACTGGGTGCCCCCGACTACGTTGATGGCATCCTCGCCCCGGCGGAGGATGAGGGGGGTGATCTACTGGGCGGCGGAGAGGGTGGCGGCGAGGGCAGCGAGGCCGATCCCCTCTACGATCAGGCGGTGGAGATCGTCCTCAAGACCCGCCGGCCGTCGATCTCGCTGGTGCAGCGGCACCTGCGCATCGGCTACAACCGCGCTGCACGGCTGATTGAACAGATGGAACGCTCGGGCCTGATTTCGGCCATGGGCAGCAATGGCAACCGGGAGGTGGTGACACCGCCCCGCGAAGGAGAATGATGGTCCGCACCCTCTCGCTGCGCCTGCTGGCAGCAGCCCTGCTGTTCGGCGGCGCTGGCATCGCCCAGGCCGATTCCCTGGCCCAGCTCCGGCAGTTTATGGACGGCACCCGTTCCGCGCGGGGCAGCTTCAACCAGCAGGTGCTCTCCAAGTCGGGGCGCAAGCCGCAGCAGGCCAGCGGTACCTTCGCCTTCTCGCGTCCGGGCAAGTTCCGCTGGACTTACGAAAAGCCCTATGCCCAGTTGCTGGTGGGCGATGGCAGTAAGCTCTGGGCCTGGGACCAGGAGCTCAACCAGGTCACCACAAAGAAGCTGGGGCAGGCCTTGGGCAGCACGCCAGCGGCGATCCTGGCCGGTGACAATTCCCTCGAGAAGAACTTCACCCTCAAGGACGACGGCACGGCCGATGGCCTCGAATGGGTGGAGGCCAGGCCCAAGGCCGATGACAGCAGTTTTGAGCGCATCCGCATGGGTTTTTCCGGCGGTCAGCTCAAGGCCATGGTGCTGCACGACAACTTCGGTCAGACAACCTCCCTCAGCTTCCTCCAGATGGAACGCAATCCGACCCTGGATGCCGGGCTGTTCCGCTTTGTGCCACCCAAGGGCGCCGACGTGATCGGTGACTGACGGGCGAGCGCCCATGGCAGACTTGTTCGACACCCTCGATCCGGCGGGCCTGCCCTTGGCGGAGGCGATGCGTCCCCAGACCATTGTCGATGTCATTGGTCAGAAGCACTTGCTCGGTCCCGGCAAGCCGCTGGCCCTGGCCTTCCAGTCGGGCAAGCTGCATTCCATGATCCTGTGGGGGCCGCCGGGGGTGGGCAAAACCACCCTGGCGCGCCTGATGGCACGCGCCTTCGATGCGGAATTCGCGTCTCTCTCCGCGGTGTTCTCGGGCGTCAAGGACATTCGTGAGGCCATCGCCCGCGCCGAGGCGGAGCGCAGCCGCGGGCGCCACACCATCCTTTTCGTGGATGAGGTGCATCGCTTCAACAAGGCCCAGCAG
>JAEUNV010000634.1 GCA_016790385.1 Zoogloea sp. | reverse complement strand
CCCAGGCTCCACGGGCGCGTTTGTCCGCCGGCACGAAGCTGCTGGCGTAGAAGGCCAGGTAACGATTTGCATCCTTGGATTCCCAGGCCACGCGCCACGCTTCAAGACGGGTAGCCACCACGCGGAGGGCATCGTCGGCAGCTGGTGCGACGGGCTTGGACGCGGCCTGCGCTGCCACCGGCACGCTGGGTGCTGGTGCCGGCGGCGTGGGCGCCGAAGCCTTGATCGGCGCAACAGCGACGGCGCTCCCCCCGGCAGACGGGGCCCCCACCTGACTCAGATGCTGACGAAATTCCGCATTGGCCGGCTCCATGGACAGGGCGCGTTCGAAGGCCTGTCGAGCCCCCCCGGCATCCCCTCGGGCCAACAGAACAAGGCCCAGGGTATCGAAATAGGTTCCACGCCCCGGCTCCTTTTCCACCGCCCGGCGGGCAAGGCTGAGGGCCTCGTCGAGGGCGGATTTCTGGCTGGCGAGCAGAACCGCCAGATTGTTGACCACCCGGAGATTGTCCGGCTCCAGGCGAAGGGCTTCCCGATAGGCCTTTTCCGCCTCGCCATAGCGCTTGAGGCGCTGTAGCGTCTGGGCCAGGAGGGCGTGGGGGAGCGCGCTCGATGGCGCCATGGGGATGGCGCGACGATAGGCGTCAAGGGTCTGCTCGCTGCGGCCCAGTGCCTGCAAGGCATCGCCCCGCGCCATCATTGCCGCAGGAAAATCCTTGCGCTGGGCCAGGGCCTTGTCCAGCAACTCAAGGGCGCGGTCATTCTGCCCCTGCTTGAGATGCATGAGTGCCCGTGCATGCAACACCCGGGGGTTGCCAGGCTCGCGGCGCAGCGCGTCATCCAGCACTCGTCCGGCCTCTTCGGTCCTTCCCTCCATCGACAGCGCAAGCCCGAGCTGGTACGAGGCATCAACCAGATCAGGACGTTGCCGCAACACCTCCCGCAGCAGACTCACGGCCTGCCCGGGCTTCTTGAGGGATTCGGCATACAGGGTGGCAAGGTCGATCTTGAGCTGGATGTTGTCCGGCCGGCTGGCGATGGCGGCTCGGTAGCTCTCCTCGGCCGCCGCGGGCAGCCCCTGTTCCACGAGTAGGCGGGCCTGGGCCTGGAGTACGGCCGGCTGCCCCGGCGCCATCGCCACTGCGCTGGACATCCAGTCCCGGGCAAGCTTGGCCTTGCCCTGGACATGGGAGACCGCGGCCATACCCAGCATCGCCTCCACTGAAGACGGATTCTGGCGGTAGGCCTCGCTGAACTCCTTCTCCGCCTGCTCGAAATTCTTCAGGCGCAGGGCGGCCCTGCCCCGCGCGAGGGCATCGCCATCAGCTCGCCCTCCGCCCTCCGCGGTCACGGCCTGTGAGCCAATCATCAAGTCGCCAACCGCAGCGGGAGAAAGGAACACTAGGCCCACGCCCAGAATCAGGGCCGGGCAGAAACGGGATCGATACATGAAGACCTCGGACGATAAAGCGCTGAAACGCAAGCGGGAAAGCTTCTGGCAGGCCTGTGCTCCGTGCCGCGGAAATCGGTCACGACACAAGATATTTGGGCAACTATTTTACAGGGATAAGCCTGGGCACTGCGCCCGACGGCCCCGCGCCGGGCAGGACGTACAAAAAAGCGGAAGAGGGCTGGCCCCTCTTCCGCTTTTTTCGGCATGCCTTGCCCATGGGGCACCCCATGGGGCGCCCAAAGGCAATCAGGCCTGGCGGCGGCGAATGGCGGCGATGCCGGCCAGGCCCAGCGCACCCAGCAGCGCCGTGGCGGGTTCCGGCACGGTGCCGGTTCCGGGGGTGGCCTGGACCAGATCCTGACTGGAGTCATTGAGCCAAGTCGTCAGCTTGTAGTTGCCGGTGGCGGGGAGCCCGGCAGCAATGTTGTCCAGGAAGGTTTCAGCGACCAGCAGGGCCAGGTCCTCTTCAAAGCTGCCCGTATCGCCAACCCAGTTCTTGTAGGTGCCGGTGGTCAGGTTGCCGTCGTCCAGGGTTTCCCACAGGGCGATCTGGAAACCGGCCAGCGCGGAGGCGTCGGTGAAGTCCAGGGTGGCATAGCTCTGGTTGAAGAGCATCTGGGTGTTGGCATTGACAGCGCTAGCAGCGGTGAACTCAAGACCCGGGGGGGTCAGGGAGCCAACGCCGACGCCTTGCAGCAGCTCGAAGCAGAAGGCCAGGAAGCTACCACCGGTGGTGAGGTTGTCCACATTGAACACGCCGGCAACCACGTCGTCCTGCTGACCGCCAACATTGACCGTGAAGGCGAGGGAGTTGATGTCCTGTTCGAGCACCAGCGAGTCAGCCTGGGCCGAAGCGCTGGCGAAAAGACCGACCGCAGCCAGGGCTACGGCGGATTTCTTGAAGAAGCTGCTGTGATTCATTGATTTTTCTCCTACGTTGAAAAAGTGACTGCGTGTCCGGATGGCACGCTGCGTCCCCGCCGGGAAGAACCCGGCGGGTGTGTTGAGGCTTAAGCGGCCATCAGGGCGAGTTGCTGCTCGTCATACAGGTTCGTCAGCTGGCTCAGGGCGCTCACCGCGCCGTCGCTCACGCAGTCGATGACCGTGGCGGTGGTCGCGGTCACTTCGACCGTGATCACCGTGGAGCCCAGGGCCTCGTCGAGGCTGCGGTCATCGCCCAGCAGGGCGGACAAGCTCGGCAGTTCGATACCGGCGGCCTCGGCGTCGGCCACGGAGACGTTGAAATACACGTCCGCCATGTCGATGCTGCTGCCGTCGGCAAGCGTTGCGCTGGAGCGCTCGAGGTGCAGGTTGCCCTGCTCGTCGATGGCCGGCAGTTCAACGAAATCGACCTTCAGGCTGGCCACACCGGCTTCTGCCAGGCTGCGCAGTTCGCCATCGTCGGTCTGGTGGTTGCCGTTCAGATCCTGCCAGACGCGCAGGTCTGCGAATGCGGCATCCTTGGCATCGACGAAGCCGTCGCCGTTGCTGTCGAAGGATTCCAGCTTGGCAAAACCGTCGCCCTTGCTATAGCCACCGAACAGCTCGGCCACGCTGGTGACCTTGCCGTCACCGTCGATATCCACGGCCAGGAAGGCATCCCCGGAGGAGATCCAGCCGCTGTCGATGCCGGCACCGGTACCCAACAGGTCAAACTTGCCGCCGGAATCCTCCCGGGCGATGGTCTGGATGCCATTGCCGTCCAGGTCCAGCACGATCGGGGTGACGCCGGCATCCCAGGTCATATCAGCCTCGCCGGACACGAGGTTGGTGTAGGCCGTGTAGGCAACGCTGGTGTAAGTCGCGGCAACGCCGTCGGAATCCACGCTGTCGTTGGTGCCGATGTTGGCGTCGGCCCAGCTCCAGTACTTGACGGAAGCTCCGTCGGAGGTATGGATACCCGTGGTCTTGTCGAAGGCGATACGGTAGGTGCCCGGATCCAGGTTGGTGAACTTGTAGTTACCGTTCAGATCCGTGTAGGTCGTGGCAATGGTAATGCCCGACGCGTTCTGGAGCATCACCTTGACGTTCTTCACCACGCCTTCGCCGGCGTCCTGGACATCGTCGTGATCCCAGTCGGCCCAGACCTTGTCCCCAATGCTGGCCTTGCGATACAGGCCGGCATCCAGCTTGAGCAGGGACTGGCCGGCGGTCAGGGTGAAGATGCCGGAGTAGCCCGACGAATTGACCGCGCTGTCGGTACCGTTCCAGCCCGCCTGATCCTGCTTGGTGTAGTAGTAGCCGGTCGGTGCCACCACCTGCACTTTGTAATCACCCACATTGATGTTGCTGAACAGGTAGTTGCCGTTCGCGTCGGTCGTGGTGGTGGCCACCACGGTACCGGCGGAGTTGAGCAGCTTGACCGTCACACCCTTCACGCCCGCCTCACCGGCATCCTGGATACCGTTGTAGTTCATGTCTTCCCACACGCGGTCACCGACGGTGGCCGTGGAAGGCGGCGGGCAGTAGATGCCCGCATCCAGGGAGGTATCGTTCTCGCCCGGGCTCAGGGTGGTGAGGGCCGACTTGCCGCTGGAATCCACGTCGGAATCCACTGCATCGTTGGCACCCTGATCCTTGGCCGAGAAGAGGTAGCCCGTGGGGGCCACCACCTGAACGGAGTAATCACCCGGGTTGAGGTTGCTGAAGCTGTAGTTGCCGCTGGCATCGGTGGTGGTGCTGGCCACCACGATGCCATTGGCGTCGAGCAGCTTGACGGTCACGCCACTCACGCCGGCTTCGCCCGCGTCCTGGATCCCGTCCTTGTCCACATCGTTCCACACCTTGTCGCCAAGGGAAGCACGCTGC
>JAEUNV010000506.1 GCA_016790385.1 Zoogloea sp. | reverse complement strand
CCGCCGAGGGTCTCCTCGACCATGCCGGTGAGGCGACCGGTGGTTTCCTGCATCTCCTGGTTGGAGCCGCGCAGCTTGCGGCTGGCCACCCGGATCAGCCAGGCCACGACGGGGGCGATGGCGACGATGACCAGGGTCAGCTCCCAGGCGGTGTAGATGAGGTAGCCGGTGAGGCCGATGATGATCAGGGTGTCCCGCACCACGATGATCCAGGCGTTGGACAGGGCCGCGCCCACCTGGGGGATGTCGTAGAGGATGCGCGACAGCATGCGTCCGCCGGTCTCGGCCTGGTGCACCGGGATGGGCAGGTGCATCTGGTGGCGGAAGACCTGCTGACGCAGGTCGGTGATGGCCTTGTTGGCGATCCACTGGCTGGAGACGTTGGCGGCGTATTCGGCCACCCCCTTGGCCAGGAAGGCCAGCATCAGAAAGAGCGGCACCTGCCACTGGGCAACGTGGTTCTTCTTGATCAGGCTCTCGTCCACCAGGGGTTTGAGCAGGGCCGGCAGCACCGGCTCCAGGGACGCCGCGGCGATCATGGCCAGCACCGACAGGGCCACCACGCTGCTGTAAGGGCGGATGGAGCCGAGCAGGCGGCGGTATAGCAGGAAGGCGCTTTTCATTCCCGGTGCAGGACCTTATCGACGATCAGGCTGGCCCAGCCTTCGGCGCGGAAACGGTTGTGCATGTCCAGGCGGTTGTACTCGGTGTCTACCCACTCCAGAAAGCCGATGGGCGACTGGCGGTTGCGCGCCGCGTAGGTGGCGAAGAAGAAATCCAGTACGCCGGTCTTGGCCTGTTTGAAGTGGCCGTACTTCCAGCCCAGCTCGGCCATGGCGGCTTCGACCGGGTGGCCCAGGTGGAGGATGCGGTACAGCGCCGCCCCCAGCCCCGCCCGGTCGGCCCCCGACTTGCAATGCAGCAGGGCCGGGTATTCGATGGTCTTGAAGAGCGTGTCCATGGCGTGCACCTCTTCGACTTCCGGCGGGGTGCGGGAGTACAGCTTGACGTCGTGGAGGGCCAGACCGAGCTGCTCGCAGGCTTCCTTTTCCAGGGCGTAGGAGCCGTAACCGTGGGCACCGCGCAGGTTGATCACGCTGCGCAGGCCAAGCTTGTCCCGATACTTGCGGAGCTGGGCCGGGCTGGGCTGGCTGCTGCGGTACATGCCGCCACCCAGGTCGTAGAAGTTGCTGTACACGGCGCGGACGGCGCCGTGATCCACCAGATGCATGTCCAGCCAGGCACGCACACGCCCGCTGGTGGTCGAGATGTCCATGATCATGGCCGGGCGGGCAGCAACAGGTGAGGCCCGATCCGGGCCAGCAGATCGGCGTGGCCGGCCGGGTCGGCACTCACCACCCAGTCCACCTGGCGCAGGGCGGCGAGCACCGCCAGGGCGTCCGCGTCCGTGTCTTCGGGTTCGACGAGGAGTATCCGGTCGGCCTGGCGGCCAGCCTGTTCGAGCCGGGCCAGCAAGGCCATGCCCGGCACGCCGACGGGGCCGAGGATGACGGCAATGCGCTCGTCGGCGGCGCGGGCCCGCTGGGTGGCCCCGATCAGCGCGTCAACGCTCATGCGCCCGCGGGCCAGGGGCGAGGGGGCGTCCATGGCGGCGTAGAGTTCATCGAGAGACGCCGTGGCGGTGCCCAGCTTGCCCACCACCACGCCCGCCGCCAGATTGGCCAGGGCAGTGGCTTCAAGCAGGCTGAGGCCGGCGGCGATGCCGCAGCCGAGGGCCGCCGACACGGTGTCGCCGGCGCCGGTCACGTCGTATACCTCCCGTGCCCGGGTGGGCTGGTGGTGGGCCGGCTGGCCGCGCTGAAGCAGGGTTACCCCCTGTTCGCCACGGGTCACCAGCAGAGCCTCCAGATCCAGTTCGGCGCGCAGGGCTTCGCCACGGGCGATCAGGGTGGCCTCATCGGGGCAAGGGCCGACAACCGCTTCGAATTCCGACAGGTTGGGCTTGACCAGGGTGGCGCCGCGATACCGGGAAAAGTCGGTGCCCTTCGGGTCCACCACCACCGGTACACCCCGGGTTCGGGCCAGGGCGATGAGGGCTGGCACATCGGTGAGGGTGCCCTTGGCATAGTCGGACAGCACCAGCACATCGACACCCTTCAGGTGGGCGGCAAGCGCATCAGCCACCCGGGGGGCGTGGCGGGCGTCGAAGCGCTCTTCAAAATCCAGGCGGATGAGCTGCTGGTGGCGCGAGATGACCCGCAGCTTGGTGATCGTCGGCGCGTCCGCAAGACACTCGAAGGCACAGGCCACCCCTCGGGCGGTCAGGCTCTCGCCAAGCAGGCGGCCGGCCTCGTCGTCGCCGATCAGGCCGATGACCTGAGCCTGCGCACCCAGGGAGGCGGCATTGAGGGCCACGTTGCCGGCACCTCCGGCACGTACTTCGTCATTCTTCACCTGCACCACTGGTACCGGCGCTTCCGGCGAGATCCGGGCCGTTGCCCCGTGCCAGTAGCGATCAAGCATCACATCGCCGCACACGAGCACACGGCAGGCGGAGAAGTCCGGCAGGGAAAAATGCATGCGCAGGCAGGCACCCGCAAAGCCGGGTGCTGGAGAAATAAAGGCCGGATTATCGCATCAAGGGTGGAGGGTCGCGAAGGGGCGTTCCGAGATGTGTTCAGATCACCGTGCCGCCCGGGAGATGGGGTACGGCTTGCGGGGTATCCGGGCCTCGTCGCATACTGGGCAGGTCGTAGCTATCGGGAGGATCCTGTGATGCGTGACCACTCACCGGCGCATGGAAGAGAGGTGGAGCCGGATGAAGACCTGCCGGAATCTTTCGGTGGGCTGGTGCGCTACGAGCGACATGTGCCTATCCACCAGGTGTCCTATTACCTGTGTGGTGAGCTACAGGCTCCCCAGTACTACACCGAGTTGTTCTACACCCTGCGCAGTGCCGCCGAGACCGATCTGATCTATCTGCACATCAATTCCCCGGGCGGCGACTTCAATACCGGATTGCAGATCATCAACAACATGCTGGCGTCCGATGCCCACGTCGTCACGGTACTGGAGGCGCGTGCCTATTCAATGGCTGCGTTCGTCTTTTTGAGTGGTGACGAGCTGATCGTCCATGACAACTGCCAGCTGATGTTCCACACCTATTCAAGCAGCTTTGCCGGCAAGGGCAGCGAGCAGCTGGCCGAGGTGCATGCCCTGGGAAGCTGGTTCGAGAAGGTGACTACCCGGTTGTGTACGCCTTTCCTGAGCCCTACAGACATTACCCATATTCTTCAGGGCAGCGATTTATGGATGGACTCGGACGAAATCCGCCGCCGTCTGGCACG
>JAEUNV010000480.1 GCA_016790385.1 Zoogloea sp. | reverse complement strand
CCGATGAAGTCCACCGGGCCGTATCCGGAAACGTCCTGACAGGCCGGTGAGATGTAAAGGTAGTAGCCGTGGGGATCCACCCAGTATTCCCAGTTGGGTGAGTACTCGGCCAGGATGCGATATTTCTCCTTGCTCTCGGCCAGGGCTTCGTTGGCCTCATGGAGGGAGGCCATGCGCTCGTCCACCAGGTCTTCGAGGGAGCGTTGCAGGCGGCTCAGGTCCAGGTGGGTGCGCACCCGGGCACGCACTTCGTCAATGTCGAAGGGTTTGGTGATGTAGTCGGCGGCACCAATCGAGAAGCCCTGGACCTTGTCCACCACACTGTCCACCACAGTCACGAAGATCACCGGGATGCGGCTACCCTCCGGGCTGGCCTTGATCCGGCGGCAGACTTCGTAGCCGTCCATCTCGGGCATGATGATGTCAAGCAGCACCAGGTCCGGCGGGTTGCTGCCGGTTGCCAGTTCCAAGGCCTTGCTGCCGTTGGGCGCCACCATGATGCGGTACTCGTCCTGGAGTGCGGTGGCCAGGCCATGAAGGTTTTCGGGGATGTCGTCCACCAGCAGCAGTGCGGGCTTGTCCTGACGGAGCAGGGCTTCGGCATCCAGACCGACGGCGCTGCGGCGGCGGTGGCGGCGCAGCTCCAGCTGGTTATTGACCCGCAGGAGGAGCAGTTCGGGGTTGATCGGCTTGGTCACGTAGTCGGCCGCACCCAGGCGCAGCCCGACCGCCTCGTCGGCCGTTTCGGCCAGGGCGGTGACGAAGATCACCGGAATGTCGGCGGTGGCCGGATCGGACTTGAGGCGGTGCAGGACTTCGTAGCCGTCCATCCCGGGCATGCGGATGTCGAGCAGGATCAGGTCGGGTGCCGGCTGACGCAAGGCCAGTTCCAGCGCCTTGGGGCCGTTGGTGGCGACGATGACGGCAAAATCGTTGCGCAGGATGCCGACCAGGATGTGCAGGTTTTCGCTGACGTCATCGACAACGAGGATCCGCGGCTTGGCCTTGTCAGGGGTAGGGGTGTCGCTCATGGGGGTCCGACCAGTTGCGTTTTCAGGTCATTCAGCAGGGCGAGGGCTTCGTCAATCTCGAAAAGGTCGATCTTCTCGGCCACATCCCGCACCTGCGTCTCCAGCGGGCTTTCCGACATGCCGCTGCGCAACTCGGCCAGGGTCGCCTGGGCAGCCCCGAGGTCTGTCTCCAGTTGCGTCATCAGGCGCGTCACATGGGCGGCTATTTCAGGGTCACTAAGGGCTGTGCCGGCCGCGTGCACCACCCGGGAGGGAGCCTCCAGCAGATCGATGTCATCCATCACTCGGCTCAGCAGCCTGCGCATCTCGGCGAGGGACTCCGCGCCGGGCGCGTTCATCTGCTTGAGCTGGGCATCGATCGTGGCGATACAGGCAAAAAGCGCATCGGCCCCGATATTGCCACAGACGCCCTTGAGGGCGTGACAGTACTCTTCGGCCGCGCGCAAGGCGCCCTCGGCAAGGAGGCCGGCCAGCCGGTCCGGGGCGTCGGCGTAACGGGTGCGGAAGCGCCGCAGTTGCTTGCGGTATGCCTCCGCATCGCCGCCAATGCGGTGTACGGCACGAGTGGTGTCGAGGCTTTCCAGGGCACGCAGATCGTCAGGGAGCGTGTCTTGCTGCTCGTCCGGGGTGGTCGAGGAGACCGGAATGCGCAGCCAGCGGGCCAGGGCATCCTGAAGGCGCTCGGGGGAAACGGGTTTGGTGATGTGGTCGTTCATGCCCGCCGCGAGGCTCTGCTGTTCGTCTCTGGCCATCGCGAGGGCGGTCATGGCAATGATCGGCAGTGTGCGGAAGCGCTCGCCACCGGCGCGCCTGGCGAGGGCGCGGATGCGGCGCGTGGCTTCCAGCCCGTCCATCACCGGCATATGGATGTCCATCAGCACCGCGTCGTAGTTGCGCGCCTGCACCAGGGCAACCGCCTCCTGCCCATTCTCGGCGCAATCCACCTGTGTGTTCATGCGATGCAGGAGTTCGGTG
>JAEUNV010000423.1 GCA_016790385.1 Zoogloea sp. | reverse complement strand
CGGCAGGCTGAGGATGATCCGGCCAACATCAAGAAACATGCCGACCGTGACAAAAAACAAACCCAGCAGCACATCACGGAAGGGCTTGATGTCCTCCTCCACGTGGTAGCGGTACTCGGTTTCGGAGATCAGCATCCCGGCTAGAAAGGCGCCAAGGGCCAAAGACAGGCCGGCCCTCTCCGTGAGCCAGGCCAGCCCCAGGGTGATGAACAACACGTTGAGCATGAACAGCTCGGCCGAGCGTTGCCGCGCAACCTCAAAGAACCAGCGACGCATCACCTTCTGGCCCAGGAAGAGCACCAGGCCGAGCATCGCCACCGCCTTGGCCGCCGCCAACGCGAGGGTCGTCAACATTTCATCGGTGGGCTTGGAGAGCGCAGGAATGAGGATCAGCAGGGGCACCACCGCCAGATCCTGAAACAGCAGCACGCCGATGGTCTCCCGGCCATGCTTTGAATCCAGCTCAAGACGGTCGGAAAGCAGCTTGGAAATGATCGCCGTGGACGACATGGCCAGGGTTCCACCCAGTGCAAAACTGGGCCCCCACCCCAGCCCGGCCAGGGCACCGACCATCGTCACGACCGCAATGCAGCCCAACACCTGCATCGCTCCCAGACCGAAAACGATGCGTTTCATGCTGTAAAGGCGCGGCAGTGAAAACTCCAACCCAATGGTGAACATCAGGAACACCACGCCAAACTCTGCCAGATAGCGCGCCCCGCCCGTGTCGGGCATGAGATTCATCGCGTGGGGGCCCACTGCGGCGCCGACCATCAGATAACCGAGGACAGGGGGCAGGTTGAGGGAACGGAAGATTCCCACCACCAGCACTGCACCCGCGAGGAGAACGAGAACGAGCTCGAAGGTATGCATAGGCCGCAGGCCCGTCAGATGGGCCGAATAGTCGTTCTGATATACTCCGATGTCCAATTATACCCACGTCGCCCATGAGCTCAGCCCCGATTGCCGCTGCCCATGCCCGTGTTGTCGATCTCGCCCGCCGCGTCCTGGCAATTGAGGCCGAAGCCGTACAGGCGCTTGCCGACCGGCTCGATGAAACCTTCACCCGGGCGGTGGACCTGATCCTCGCCTCGCGGGGCCGGGTCATTGTTTCAGGTATCGGCAAGACCGGGCACATCGGGCGCAAGTTTGCCGCCACGCTGGCCAGCACCGGCACCCCGGCCTACTTCGTGCATGCCGCCGAAGCCGCCCACGGCGACCTGGGCATGATCACCGCCAACGACGTACTCGTGGCCATATCCTACTCGGGCAGCAGCGAGGAACTCCTCAAGATCGTGCCTCTGGTCAAGCGTCAGGGCGCCCGACTGATCGCCCTGACCGGCAACCCCGACTCGCCCCTGGCCCGCGAGGCCGACGTACACCTTAACGGCGCCGTGCGCGAAGAGGCCTGCCCCCTCAACCTCGCCCCCACCGCCAGCACCACCGCGGCACTCGCCCTCACCGACGCCCTCGCCGTTGCGCTCCTCGATGCCCGCGGCTTCGGCCCCGACGACTTCGCCCGCTCACATCCCGGTGGCGCGCTTGGTAGACGCCTGCTGACCCATGTCTCCGATGTGATGCGCAGCGGCACGGCGATTCCCCAGGTTGGCGAGCACGCTCTACTGGGTGACGCTCTGATGGAAATGACCCGAGCGGGCATGGGCATGACCGCGATTATCGACAGCGACGGCCGGATCGTCGGCATCTATACGGACGGAGATCTGCGCCGTTCCCTGGCCAGCGGTTGCAACTTCTCCACCGCCCAGGTCGTGGACGTGATGAAACGCGGCCCGCAGACCATCCAGGCTGGCGCCCTTGCCGTCGAGGCTGCGGAAATGATGGAGCGCCTGCGCATCAGCCAGCTTCTGGTGGCCGACCCGGCGGGGCGCCTGGTTGGCGCCCTCAACCACCACGACCTGATGCTCGCCAAGGTTATCTGACAGCGCCCCATGAGAAACCGTGGCCTCAGCCTCTTTCCCGCCATCGTGCTGACCCTGCTCGCCGGCGTCAGCGTGTGGCTCGACCGGGTGACC
>JAEUNV010000410.1 GCA_016790385.1 Zoogloea sp. | reverse complement strand
CGGCAGGCTGTTCTGCTTGATGTCGTGGAACGTAAGTTCTACATCTTCGGTTGGGTTTTCTGGCCTCAGGATGTTTTCTTCCTTGCCATCCTCCTGATCATCAGCGCGTATTCCCTTTTCTTCTTCACCGCTGTAGCGGGGCGTCTTTGGTGTGGTTACGCCTGTCCCCAGACGGTTTATACCGAGATCTTCATGTGGGTTGAGGAGAAGATCGAGGGAAATCGCAGCCAGCGCATGAAGCTTGACGCCGCGCCCATGGGGGCGCGCAAGCTCGCCATAAAGGCTGCGAAGTTCGGCGCCTGGGGTGCCATTTCGTTGTGGACCGGTTTTACCCTGGTGGGCTATTTCACGCCCATCCGTGATCTGGTGCAGGAGGCGCTGACTTTCAGTTTCGGTCCGTGGGAGCTTTTCTGGATCTTCTTCTACGGTGGCTTCACCTACCTGTTTGCCGGTGTGATGCGCGAGCAGGTTTGCAAGTACATGTGCCCTTACGCTCGTTTCCAGGGGGTTATGTTCGACCCGGATACGCTGGTCATCACCTACGACCCGGAGCGGGGTGAGCCCCGTGGTCCGCGCAAGAAGGGGCTCGATCCAAAAACAATCTCCAAAGGGGATTGTGTTGATTGCGGAATCTGTGTCCAGGTTTGCCCTACGGGAATTGATATCCGCAATGGCATGCAATACGAGTGCATCGGGTGTGCCGCGTGTATCGATGCCTGCGATCAGGTGATGGAAAAGATGAATTACCCCAAGGGACTCATCCGATACACCACGGAAAACGCAATGAAGCGGCACTGGGGCATGAAGGAGATCGTCGGTCACGTCATGCGGCCACGCATCATGATCTATGCCGCTGTACTTGTTGCGATCTGCAGTGCCTTCGTGTGGGGTTTGGCGACGCGCTCCACGCTGAGAGTTGACGTGATCAAGGATCGTTCGACCCTCAGCAGAGAAGTGGAGGGGGGGTTGATCGCCAACGTGTACAATCTTCAGGTCATGAACATGACCGAAAAGCCTCGCCGCTTCGCTCTGTCGGCAAGTGGGCTTGATGGAGTCAAGATCACCCCGGCCGAACCCTTCGAGGTTGACGCGGCAGGGTTGAAGGCCGTCACCGTCGAGGTTGCCGTTCCGCCTGAGTCAGGCAAGCCGGGGTCAAACACTGTCTTCATCGAGGTTAAGGCACTCGATGATGACACGGTCTCTGTTCGTGAAAAAACCGCGTTCCTTATTCCACGATAGAGATTCAAGTAGATGAACACTACCGCGACCGAAGCCAAGAACCTTCCGACCCCTTGGTACAAGGAGAGATGGACGTGGCTGCTGATGTTGATGCCCGCCACGGCGATCGTTGCAGGAAGCATCACGCTTTGGCTGGCCATCAAGTCTTTCGATGGTCTGGTCGCGGATGATTATTATAAGCAGGGGCTGGCCATCAATCAGACTCTTGCGAAGGCGAACGTGGCTCAGGAAATGGGGCTCGTCGCCCGTGTCCGTTTTTCTGCTGACGCGATGCTTGTGGAGTTGTCGTCCAAGCCAGGTGTGGGTTTGCCGGCCCGGCTGAACGTGACCTTGGCGCACCCTACCCGAGGCGGCTTCGACCAGCAGTTCGTGCTTGAGCGGCAGGAGGGCGTTTATCGCGCGGCAATTCCCGAAGCGCTGGGGACTGCCCACTGGAAAGTTCTACTAGAAGACGAGTCTCGCAGCTGGCGGCTGTCAGGGACCGCATTCCTCCCCACAGAGACTGAGATCAGGATCAATGCAGCCGATCTCAAACCTGTAGACTGACAAGGAGGATGTCATGGCCTGGAAAGAGTTGTTCAGTACCGATATTGG
>JAEUNV010000369.1 GCA_016790385.1 Zoogloea sp. | reverse complement strand
GGCCCGTGCCGGCGTGCTCTACCTGGCCCGGGACGACGGTGACGGCCTGGATGCGGCCAGCGTTCGGGACGCCCATGGGCACAGCCTGCCCCTGGCCGATGCACCGCCCGGGCCGGCCATGGCCAGCCTGGTGCCCGAGGGCGAGCGCTCCGGCGTCGGCCGCGCGGTGGGGGATCTCGGCGGCGCGGGGCTGTTCGCCACCCTGGGCACCAGCGCCATGGCCTATCTGGCGGTGCCCCTGCTAGACCGCAAGCACGACCGGGTGGGCCTTCTGGTGCTGTGGTTCGACGAGGCCCCCGACCGGGACCTGGTGCATTTCGTCGAGGCCCTGTCGGGTTCTGCGGCGGTGTCGGTGGAGACCCGCTCCCTGATCCGCGCCCAGAAGCAGCTCTTCGAGGCCTTCATCCAGCTCATCGCCGGCGCCATCGACGCCAAGAGCCCCTACACCGGTGGCCACTGCGCCCGGGTACCGGAGCTCACCAAGATGCTCGCCCGCGCCGCCTGTGACGCCACCGACGGGCCCTACCGCAACTTCAGCCTGGACGAAGAGGACTGGGAGGCCGTGCACATCGCCGCCTGGCTGCACGACTGCGGCAAGGTGACCACCCCGGAGTATGTGGTGGACAAGGCCACCAAGCTGGAAGCCATCCACGACCGCATCCACGAGATCCGCATGCGTTTCGAGGTGCTCAAGCGTGACGCGGAGATCGCCTGCTGGCAGGCTGTCGCCAGGGGGGCTGACCCCGGTACCGAGCAGGCCACCCTGGCGGCAAGCCTCGCCGTCCTCGACGCGGAGTTCGCCTTCGTGGCTGCCTGCAATGCCGGTGGCGAGGCCATGGACCCGGCCGACGTGATCCGCCTGCAGCGCATTGCCGCGCGCACCTGGCTGCGTACCCTGGACGACCGCCTCGGCGTGTCGGCGGAAGCCCTGCGCCGTATGGGCCCCGGCCCGGCCCTGCCGGTGCGTGAGGCGCTGATTGGCGACAAGCCGGAGCACCGCATCCCGCGCAGCCTCGAGGACGTCATCCCCGCCGACAACCCCTGGGGTTTCCGCCTCCAGGTGCCGGAGTTGCTCTACAACCGGGGGGAGCTGACCAACCTGTGCATCGACCGCGGCACCCTCACCGAGGAGGATCGCTTCAAGATCAACGAGCACATCGTGCAGACCATTCGCATGCTCTCTGAGTTGCCGTTCCCGCGCCATCTCCGGGCCGTACCCGAGATCGCCGGTGGTCACCACGAGAAGATGGACGGTAGCGGCTACCCCCGCGGCCTGACCCGTGAGCAGATGAGCCCGATGGCCCGCATGATGGCCATCGCCGACATCTTCGAAGCCCTCACCGCCGTCGACCGCCCCTACAAGAAGGGCAAGTGCCTCTCCGAAGCCGTCGGCATCATGGCCCGCATGCGCGACGTCGGGCACATCGACCCTGATCTGTTCGCCCTGTTCCTGCAGTCCGGGGTGTACCTTCGCTACGCCGACCGCTTCATGGCCCGGGCCTGTGTGGATGAGGTGGACGTGGCGGCCATGTTGGCGCCGGCCGCTCCGGACGCCTGAGCTGCGATCCTGTGGGGCTGTGCGCATTCCACCCCACAGTCTGTTCTGTCCCCGCGCCACAAACGCACAAAGGGCGGCCGCAGCCGCCCTTTGTATCGCTTTGAGCCCACTCAGCCCGCCAGGCTGGCCGCTGCCAGTGCCGTCAGCCAGCCCCCTGCCACCACGCCGGCCGGAAACAGCAGCCGGGTACGGGTGCGGAAGGGGTAGCTCTCCACCCGGTAGTGGAACTGGTGTCCGCCGATAATGCTCACCACGACCGCCAGCACCATCCCCATGGCGTTGATCACCGGGTTGGCCGGGAAGGCGACGCTGACCAGCATGTTCACCAGCAGGCAGAGGGGGAAGTGCACCAGAAACACCGAGTAGGAGATCCGGCTCAGGTGCGCAATCGCCGCAGGGACCGGCAGGGTGTTCAGAAAACCATGTTGGCGAACCAGGCCGAGGAAAAGCATGACGCCCGTGGCGACGGCGATGCGGGCGCGGAAATCCACCACCAGAGCGGCTACGGCGACGGTGGTCAGCAGGGCCAGCCAGCGTCCGGCGCGGGGTTGGCTGCTCGCCCACCAGGCCAGGATGCCCAGGCCGAAGGCTCCGAAGAAGTACAGGGCCGTCTCGTCCCAGAAGGCATCCCGGTTGAAACTGAACAGGGAGGCTACGGTCAGCAGCGCGACCAGCAGCGGGGCCACGACGGTCAGCTCCGGACGCCGTTCGGCCAGACGCGAGGGCAGCCACAGCAACAGGATGGCCAGGGCAAAGAGCTGGAAGTCGATGGCCACATACCAGACGCCGGCGGACAGGGCCTCCTGGTCCAGCAGGTCGTGGAGCAGCAGCACGTGGGCCAGCAACTGCCCCAGATCCGGGGCCGCAGAGATGGATTCATGCTCCATCCACACGCCAGCGACCGCCGAACAGGCCACGGCCAGCAGCAAGGCCGCGG
This sequence comes from Zoogloea sp., assembly GCA_016790385.1. Classification (GTDB taxonomy): domain Bacteria; phylum Pseudomonadota; class Gammaproteobacteria; order Burkholderiales; family Rhodocyclaceae; genus Zoogloea. The sequence continues at coordinate 9,504 of JAEUNV010000369.1, read as the reverse complement.
AGTAGGGCATCACCAGGCGGGTGTAGCGCTGGAGCAGCACCGCCAGCGGTGACAGCCTCGTCGGCAGGCCCGCCGGGGCAAACTTGGCGGCGAACAGGAAACCGGAGACGACCAGGAAGATCTGCACGGCCATCCGGGCATACTCATCGAGCCACTGCATCAGCGTTGGCATCAAAGGGCGGGCGACATCGCTCATGGGGCCATAGAAGGCCAGGTGATGCATGACGATGGCGAGGCAGGCAAAGGCCTTCAGCGCATCGATGGCGGGCATTCTTGTTGTTTGTCTGGGCATGGACGGCAAGGTGAAACCGGGCATAAGAAAAGCACCGGGGCAGACCATGGGCCTGCCCCGAGGGTGACAGTTTGCAGTGCACAACGCCCGAGGTCCAATGAAAGATGACCGCAAAGCTCAAAAACTTACTCGGAGGGGATGCGCTTTTGCGGACTCGGGCGCTGCTGCGTCGATCCCTTGCGTCGTTACCGGCGCTCACCGGAACATGTCGAATGGCTTTACAGAATCTTTCGGGGGCGTCCGGCCGGCCCTGTCAGCTATTTGATTCTATGGATTTTTCAAATCGAGGAATGAATTTTGCTGGAGTGCTTGGCGCGGTTTGCTGCAAATGAGACAGCGGACTTCGTGCCTGTCCGCTGCAATGCGGCTTCAATCGGAATGGGAGAATTCATGAAAGCGATTATCAAACTACTGACTGCCACCGGTCTTGCATTTGCCCTTGGCACTCCGGTTCAGGCGGCACAGATGACTTGGGGCATCAATGTGTCCTTTGGGGCGACTACCATCACCGGATCGGTGGCTTTTGACGACACCCCGGTTCAGGGCTTTTATGACGGCATTTCCGACCCGAACGATACTCACGTCAACGGTGACTTCGTGCTCACGTCTTCAGCACTGGGTTGGTCGAACGTAGTGTTCAACGGCGTCCTTTTCCAACCCTATTTCTACAGTGACCAGGGCGATGGGCCGCACGTTGACTTTGTTTTTTCGGAAAACGGCTGGTTTTTCTCTCTCGATGACTCCAACCAATCGTTTTTGATTGACGCTGCCGGTGCCGTTCAACAAGGCATATGGTCACTTGACCGGGGCTCGCATATCCCGGAGCCGACTTCCCTGGCGCTGCTGCTGACAGGCTTGGCTGCGGCAGGCGTCCGTCGCGGGGCGCGCGGGCGCACGCTGTAATTCAGGTAACGCGCTGTCCGGCGGGCGTCCCGGTGTTTTGGACGCGCGGCAACCCGGGCAGCTTCAGGCCGCCCCCCGCACGTAGCGCGCGGGGGGCGTTGAAGGCCTGACTTACTGCTTGATGGCTTCCACGGCGATGGTCAGTTTGACGTCGTCGCCCACGTAGGGGGCGTACTTGCCGGCGTTGAACTCGCTGCGCTTGATGGTGGCGGTGGCGTTGGCGCCGCAGGCGTCCTTCTTGAGCATGGGGTGAGGCATGCAGTGGAAGGAAGTGACGGTCAGGGTGACAGGCTTGGTGACACCCTTGATGGTCAGGTTGCCTTCGACGCTAGCGGGTTTGTCGCCGTCAAAGTTCACCTTGGTGGACTTGTAGGTGATGGTGGGGTACTTGGCGGTGTCAAAGAAGTCCTCGCCCTGGATGTGCTGGTTGAACAGCGGGTAGCCGGTGTTCACCGAGGTGGCATCGATGGTCACATCCACCGCGCCGGTCTTGGCGGCCTTGTCCAGGGTCACCGTGCCGGTGGTCTTGTCAAAGCGTGAGAGCTGGGTCGAGTAGCCGAAGTGGCTGTATTCGAAACGCGGGAAGGTGTGCGTGCCGTCCATGGTGTAGGTCTCCGGCGCGGCAAAGGCGGCGGTGGACAGGGTGGCTGCAATGGCCAGGGTGATGAGTTTCTTCATGCTGTTCTCCGTTTTACTGGGTTTGGATTGATGAGTTGGGGTTGAGGCTGACTTACTTCTTGGCGGCGGCGTTGGCCACCACGTGGAACTTGATCTCGATCTCGTTGGCGACGGCGGAGACGTCGGCCCAGGGGCCTTCGCCGATGTTGTAGTCCATGCGCTTGAGCACGAAGGCGCCGTCGAATACGCCGCTGGCGCCCTCCTGCTTGAAGGTGAAGGGCGCAACCACGTCGCGGGTCTGGCCCTTGATGGTCATCTTGCCCAAGGCTTCATAGCGGTTGCCGCCCAGTGCCTTAACGCCGGTGGACACGAACTTCGCGGTGGGGAAGGCCTTGACGTTGAACCACTGCTTGCCCACCACCTCGTCGTTGGCGTCCTTCGAGCCGGCGTCGATGCTGGCCAGATCGATCTCAAGGGTGGTGCTGGCCGCGGTGGGCTTGGCCGGGTCGAAGGCGATCTGGCTGGTGAAGCGCTTGAAGTTGCCCGGGACGGGTACGCCCATCTGCTTGGACGAGAAGGCCAGGCTGCTCTTGCTCACATCCACCTGATTGAACTCGACAGCGTGGGCGGTGCCGGCCATCAGCACGGCGGCAGTCAGGGCGAGGGTGCGAAATTTCATGATTTCTCCTTGGAGTCGTTTGTTCATTTGCCAAAGGGCAGCATGCGGCGCAGGGTGCCATCCTTGTCGATGATTACGTGCTTGAGCGCACCCGCCACGTGCAGGCCGACAAGGGTCAGCAGGCCGAAGTTGAGGGCTTCATGGACTTCCTTCAGCAGGTCGCCCAGCTCTTCACTTTTGCCCACCAGGTCGGGCAGGGGCAGCACGCCGAAATACACCACCTGAAATCCCTTGGCCGAACTCATCAGCCAGCCCGACAGGGGCACCAGGAACATCAGCAGGTAGAGGAGGTGGTGCGTGCCTTCTGCAATCTTGTGCTGCCACGCCGGCATGGGCAGCGGCGCGGGGGGGCGGTGGGTGATGCGCCACAGGATGCGCGGCACGAAGAGCAGCAGCACGGTGATGCCAATCCACTTGTGATACGAGTAAAGCTTGAGCTTGGTGGGTGACAGGGGCAGCTCGTGCATGTACACGCCCAAGGGGAAGGCGACCAGGATCAGGGCTGCGATCACCCAGTGGGCGGCGATCGCAGGCCCGGTGTAGCGTGGGGTGGGGAAGTTCATGTTCAGTGCTCCGGGTTGAAGGGGGCGGGGCTTGCGTCCTGCCACAGATAGGCGTCCATGGCCAGACCACCGTAGGTGTACTCCGGTTCCAGGCGCAGGGGGATTTCGCCCGGATTCGCGGCACCGAGGGCCGAGAACAACGGCAGCAGATGTTCCTCGCTGGGGTGGGCGGCGGCTCCGTGGGCTGACTGGTGGCGGTAGTCGAGCAGGGCCGGCCGGTCGTCCCGGGCCAGGGCATCGCCCAACCATGCGGCAAAGGCCTGGGCAGCCTCCACGGGCTTGCTGTTCTCGCCCCAGGTGAGCCAGCCGAAGTTATGGGTGACCGCGCCCGAGGCCAGGATCAGCACGCCTTCGTCGCGAAGGGGCCGCAGGGCGGCGCCGATACGTCGATGCCAGTCGGTGCCGGCAAAGGGTTGCAGGGCGAGCTCCACGACCGGGATGTCGGCCTGCGGATACATGGCCTTCAGCGGAATCCACGCGCCGTGGTCGAGACCCCGGTCGGGGGTTTCGGCGCAGGGCAAGGCGGCGCCGGCAAGCAGTTCGCGCACCCGGGCGGCGAGCGCCGGTGCGCCGGGTGCCGGGTAGCTCATGGCGTAGAGTGCGTCCGGGAAGCCGCCGAAATCATGGATGGTGTCGGGCTTCGAGGCGGTGCTGACGGTCGGCTCGCGGGCCGCCCAGTGGGCCGAAATCACCAGGATGGCCCGGGGGCGGGGCAACTCGCTGCCCAGGCGCTGCCACAGGGCCACGCTGGCGCCGGGCTTGAGCAGCACGTCGGGTGCGCCATGGGAAACGAAGAGGACGGGGTGTCGGGGGCTCATGCGGGACTCCTCGGGGCGAAATATTCGTGGATCAGACAGTCCAGGGACTTGGGCGGGTGGCCCACCAATGCGGCGAAATCATTGCAGGTGGTGGCCAGCCGGGAGGTGGCGACGCTGGTCAAAAGCTCGACTAGCGTGGCGACCAGTCGTGCCGGCGTGCCTCGGGCCTCAAGGCTCCCGCTGTACGCCTCGGCCGACACCGCCTCGTAGGTCAGGGGGCGGCCGCTTACCCGGGCGATGCGGGCGGCGATGTCGGCATAGGAGAGGGCGGCCTGACCGGTGAGTTCATACACGCGCTTGTCGAGACGCGGCGCCAGCGCGGCGGCGGCAATGGCCTGGGCCAGTTCGTCACGGGACACCAGGCTCACCCGTCCATCACCCGCGGGCAGGCGCCACACCCCCTGGGCCAAGGCGGGCTCAGCGAGGCGGGGCAGGTCGTCGGCGTAAAGGGGGTTGCGCAGCACAGTGTGGGCCACGCCGCAGTGTTGCAGCGCCGACTCGGTTTCCCTGTGGGCCGCGGCCGGTTCGGTGGGGCGGTCGGCATCAGCACCGAGAAGACTCGTGTACAGGATGTGACTGACGCCGGCGGCGAGGGCCGCATTGATCGCCCTGCGATGCCGAGCGCTACGCTCTGCACCGGGGCCGTCGGTGGACACCAGCACCAGGCGGCGAACGCCGGCAAAGGCGGTGGCCATGGCGTCGGGCTGGTCGAAGTCCGCCTTCCGGACGATCACCCCGCGGCTGGCCAGTTCGGTGGCTCGGGCCGGGTCGCGCACGCTCACGCCCAGCCGTCCGTCGAGCAGCGAGGGCTCGCGGGCGATGAGGTGCTGGACGATGCGCCGGCCGAGCTGGCCGTTGGCGCCGGTGACGAGGATCACGGTGGTTTCCCTGGTTAGAGATTGCGATGGGCGTACTTTAGGCTTTCGATTTGGCTTGAAATAGCCTTTAATGGGAAATTATTTGTTGCCGAATATGAAACAATGGATCGACTCGATGGCATGGCGGTGTTCATTCGCGTGGCTGAGGCCGGCAGTTTCACCGCCGTTGCCGAGCATCTGGGGCTGGCCCGTTCGGCGATAACCCGCAGCATTGCTGCCCTTGAGGCACACCTGGGCGTCAAGCTGATCGCCCGCAGCACGCGCAGCCTCAAGCTCACTGCCGAGGGCGAGGTCTACCTGGAGCGCTGCCGCGAGATTCTGGCGCTGGTGGATGCCGCAGAGGGCGATCTGTCCGGCGGCGACCGGATACCGCGCGGGCCGATCCGCATCAGCGTGCCGGTGAGCTTTGGCGTGCGTCACCTGGCGCCCCTGGTGGCCGACTTCATCACCACCTATCCCGGGGTGAATCTGGACATCGATTTCAATGACCGCCAGGTCAATCTCATCGAGTCGGGTTTCGACATGGCCATCCGCATCACCTCCCAGCTTGATCCGACCCAGGTGGCCCGGCGCATCAGCACCTCGCGTCTCCTGACTCTGGCCTCCCCCGAATACCTGGCCCGCCATGGCCGGCCCCGGACACCCGCCGATCTGGCGGCCCACCAGTGTCTCGGTTACACCGGCACCGCCCGCGCCACCTGGCCCTACCGTGTCGACGGCGAGATGCAGTGGGTGCCCGTGGGCGGCCGTCTCCAGGCCAACAGCGGCGATGCCCTGCTGGATGCCTGTCAGCGTGGCCTGGGCATCGCCCGCCAGCCCAGTTTCATCGCCGCCCCGGCCGTCCGTGCCGGCCTTCTGGAAGCGCTGCTGGTGGAGTTTCCCGGCCCCGAGCTGGGCATTCACGCGGTATTTCCGAGCAACCGTTACCTGCCCACCCGGGTGCGCGCCCTCGCCGACTACCTGGCCGAACGCATCGGCCCATCGCCCTACTGGGACGCCGGCCTGCCCTGACGGGGCAATCATGTTGCATTGCGGGGAGGGGGATCTTTGCTATAACACCCTCATAACCGGCCCCGACAGAGAGTCCCGCCTTCGATACCAGAGCGCCTGATGCGCCAGACAGAAGCGGGGGGCGCCGGCATGCAGTCTTCCGTGATGAGGGATGCATCCATGAAGCGCACTGCACTGGCCGTCTTGGCCGTTCTTGCAATTCTTGCCGCTTATCTGGCCATCGGCCCCGACGAGGGGCCCGTGCAGGCCGCTGCGCCGGCCCATGCGGCCGACACGCCGGTGGCCCTGTCCCCACCGGTGACTCCCGTGCCCGACCCGGGCATCCAGGATCAGGATCTGCCGTATCGGGAAGCCTGCGCCCGGGAAGGGCTGAGTGAGTCGGAATGCGTCGGCCGGCTGATCTGGTTCAAGGCCACAGGTGGCAACGAGCGCTTTCACACCTACACCTTCCAACAGCGGGTCGGCGTGCTGGTGGACTGGTTCCGTGTGCTGCGGGCCGACCAGCGGGACGACCGCTTCTGGGCCTGGGGCATCATCAACGACCCTTCCTGCTGCACCCCGGGCTCGGAGGGCTGCCCGGCCAAGTCCCTGGATGAAACCTACGGTTTCGACTGGTGCCCCGGTGACGACGTGCTCCTGAAGTACGTGGGCAAGCCCGGCTACGTGGACCCGGCCTGCGGCCTGAAGGACGCCGCCCTCGACCCGGAGGATCCCCACAGCCAGGGCGGAAAGATGGATCAGCGTCACAGCGCCTGCGACCTCCGCTTCGGCACCTCCACCGGCGCCCTGGGTATCCGCAAGTTTCCCAACCCGCGCTTCGATGCCGCGCGCTGGACGGCGGTGAATGGCGGAACGGCCGGTTGGTCCGGCTTCAACCGCAAGATGGACGGCGTCACCGGCATCGAGTCCGACAGCCGGGTCAGCAAGCTGGCTGATGCGTCCATCGAGCCGCCCTTCCTGATCGGCACCTCCTGCGGCTCCTGCCACATCGCCTTCGACCCCCTCAACCCGCCGGCCGACCCGGCCCATCCCAAGTGGGAGAACATCAAGGGCCTGGTGGGCAACCAGTACACCCGCATGTCCGAACTGCTCGGCTCCGGCATGCACAAGACCGCCCTTGAATACCAGATGTTCGCCCATGCCCGCCCGGGCGTCACCGACACCTCGGCCATCTCCCACGACCAGGTGAACAACCCGGGCACCATCAATGCGCTGATCAACGTGGCCCAGCGCCCGGTGTTCAAGGGCGAGGCGGTGAGCAAGTGGCGCAAGGTGGCCCAGTGCGGCGCCGAGAAGGACGAGGCCAAGTGCTGGTGCGAGCCCGGCCGTCAGGGCAAGTGTTGGCAGTTCAGCACCCGCAACGACGACGTGACGCCCGTCTTTCTGGGCGGCGCCAAGGTCAATCTGCCGGGGGTGCATCACATCCTGAAGGGTGGGGAGGATTCGACCGGCGCCCACGAGGCCATCCAGCGGGTGTATTTCAACATCGGCTCCTGCGCCGAGCAGTGCTGGGTCAATCACTTCACCGACATGCGTCAGGTGGACCCGGAGCAGCGCGGCTTCGGCCAGACACCCTTCAACGTGGGCCAGTGTCGGCGCGATTGCCCCAGCTTCCGGGCGGTTGAAGACCGCCTGCAGAACATCCTCGACTTCTTTGCCTCGGCCGAGTCCGACGAGACCGACCTGCACGCCGCCCGCGCCAACGCCCGCAAGGCCAAGAGCCCGACGGCGGCCTATACCCGTGCCGACCTGGTGGCCGATCTGGAGAAGGAGTTCGGCAAGGGTGCCGTGGCCCGGGGGCAGGCGGTGTTTGCCGACAACTGCGCCCGCTGCCATTCGAGCATCCCCGAGGCGGAGGGCGGACCCTTCAAGAGCCGCGACTTCGCCGCCCCCAATGAAGCCCACCCGCGCAAGGTGCGCGCCGACTTCCTGGGCAATGACCAGACCGTACCGGTGACCGAGGTGGGCACTTTCCGCTGCCGGGCTCTGCACTCCAACCACATGGCCGGCCACCTCTACATGGAGTACGGCTCAGACAGCCTGCGCGGCCGCGGTGTGGTGGCCGACATCCCGGAACCCGAGGCCCTCAAGAACGGCGGGCGGGGCTACCTGCGCAACATCTCCCTGGTCAATGTATGGAGCACCGCGCCCTTCATGCACAACAACGCCATCGGCCCGGAGATCTGCGGCAAGCCCGCCAACAAGGACAACGACTTCCACCGCGCCCGCTACGCCGATGCCGACAATCATCTGCTCGCCAGCCAGCCCGAATGCCTGCGCTACGACCCCAGCGTGGAGGGGCGCTTCGACCTCTACAAGCGTTCCATGCACGAGCTGCTGCACCCGGGCGAGCGGGGCCGCAAGATCACCCTGACCAATGCCGATCTGCTCATCGACCTGGGCATCCGCCCCGTCGAGGGCAAGATCGAGAAGCCCCTGGGCGGCTTCGGTCAGGTGAAAATCCCCATGGGCGTGAGCGCCGGCTTCCTCAACGGCCTGCTCCACAAACAGCTCATCGGTGATCTCTTCCTGGCCAAGCGTGACCCGGCCCGGCTGGAGGCTGCCGGCAAGAAAGACCTGGTGCCCACCCTCCAGGGCATCGCCGATGACGTGCTGAAGAACCCGGCGCGCTTCGTGGAGATCCTGCGCGAGAAGCGCGACTTCCTGGCCGCCCACTACCAGAGCTGCGACCAGCTGGTGGAGAACGAGGGCCACCGCTTCGGCGAGGACCTCTCCGAAGCCGACAAGAAGGCCGTCACCGCCTTCCTTGCCACCCTGTGAGAGGAGCCCCCGCCATGCCTGCCCGCAAACTTGCCCTCTCCCTGTGCGCCGCCCTGGGCCTCGCTGCCTGTAACAAGGACGTGCCCCAGCCCAACATCGCCTTCGCCCCCTGGGACAAGGCTTACGCCTCCAAGCAGGATCTCGCCCAGGTGGATTACGCCTACCCCCTCTCCGCCGCCGAGATCGCCCGCATCACCCCCGAATGGCTGGCCACCCTCGACCAGGAACAGATCGACCAGATTTACGCCCGGCTCACCGCCGGCCCCATCCCTGACGGCGCCTTTGACGGCAGGATCCTGCTGCCCCGGGGCGGCTCGGGCAAATTCCGCCTGTCGGAGATTGTCGGCGGCTTTACCGGCATGGGCCTGCACCTGAAGGGCCTGGTGCTGGAGGATGTGGGCGAAGCCCTGTGGCGTGGCAAGGTTTTCTACCGCAACGAGCGGGTACTGCGGAACCGCATCGAAGACCTCTCCCTGCTCAAGAAAATGGGCCTGGTCAAGGGCGACCCGGCCAAGATGAATTTCGAGGGCAAGGAAACCTGGCTGCTCTTTCCGGCCAAGCTCTACTGCGGGCAGAGCCTGCTCGATGCCCGGCGCGAATCCATCATCATCGACTACTTCTTCACCGACGAGATCGCCGGCTACCAGGAGAACCCCGACTTCCTGGCTGGCCGCCGCGGCCTGCGGGTGCGCGACGAGATCCGCATGATCCGCCCTGGCTTTTACCTGGGCCGGGCCTACCTCGACAAAGCTTTTGCCCTCAACTTCACCCTCTACAACAAGGCCATGGACGAGCAGGGCCGCGAGGCTTTCGTGAAGACCGGTCAGGTGCAGGAAGACTGCTGGCCGGGCACCCAGCCCCGCAAGGTGCTGGCCACGGCCGGCGGTTGAGGAGCGGTGGGGTGGAGCGCCGCAATGAACCGCCGCCTGGCGCGCTGGGCCTGTGTTGTGGCTGGGCTGAT
>JAEUNV010000293.1 GCA_016790385.1 Zoogloea sp. | reverse complement strand
AAGCATTTCGCACCAGGCCGGGGTGCAGCCGAGACTGGTGGCGATAAGGCCGGCATAAACCCCGATGCGAACGGTGTGCATGGGCGATTCTCCATCCCGGTACTCCGCATCCCGGGCGAGGTTGAGAAAGGCGTCCCTGCGCAGCTGATTGACGGCTCGCACGGCCTGATCCCTTTCCCGTTCCGTGCGGGCCAGGTCGGCTCTGGCCTGATCGAGCAGCGTGTGTGCGTTGCTGCGGTCTGCCTCCATGGATTCGAGCTGCCGGGTCAGGCGTTCGATCTGCCTGTGCAGGGATGTGTCGGGGGTGGGGTGGGTCATTGTGTCTGGCGGGATCGGGCCTTTGAGCAGCCTATCCACGGTTGTCTGGTTGTCTTCCCCGCAATGTAGTCGATGTTAAATGTTAAATACGTTAAATTCGCCACAAGCGACCGCGTTGTGTGCCAACGCGCATCAGTTTGTCTTGGCGCGGGTCAGCCAGGGTTTGAAAAGCCCTACGAGCCGAGGCATGACGAGCCAGGTCATCATGACCACGGCCAGACCGGTGATCACCGCTGTGCGTGCCAGGAAGGGAAGGTCTGCGAGCAGGGGGGCGACGGCGTAGAGGAGCAGCGACACTGTGGGGAAGATCCCCAGCCAGGTGAGCACCGCCATCTTCCAGCGTTCAGGCGGGTGATTCATGGGGGCGGACGGCAGCGAAAACCACGCTTCCAGACCGCTGAGCAGGCGGTAGTCCGGGTCACCGTCCGCGACGGTGCCAAGGCGCGCATGCCATGCTTGCCGGGCTTCCGAGGCGTCCCAGCGTTCGAGGTCCGCCTGGGAGGCGAAACGCATGACCACCTGATAGAACGTATCGGGGGCCGAGGGGGGAATGAGATCGGCCCCCAGGAAACCCGGGAAGTGGCGGGTTTCCGCAAACATGCCGCGAACGATGGCTTCGTAACAGGCCTCGCAGCCCGCTTTGGCTTTGCGCCGGGCGATTCGGCTGACGGGGCCGGTGGGCTGGCTGGGTGATGTGTGCATGCGTTCGGGCTGGTTGTCGCTTGAGAATCGATTGTGGCCGGGCTTTCCTCGCGTATCAATCGCGACTTCCCACACTTTCCGTCGGCTCGTCGGCTGGCGACGGTGTGTCTATCTGCAAGTCCGGGGTACACTCGCGGCCTTTCGGGGCCGGCGCCAGCCAGGTGGGCGGCCTGGCGGGTGTTTTGGGGAGGTTCTCGAATGATCATCGACTGGGCTCAGTTCACGCCCGGGGCTTCGCTTGGCGGCGGCGCACTGATCGGGCTTGCCGCAGCGATACTGTATTTGGCTGACGGGCGGATTGCCGGCGTCAGCGGTATCTTTGGCGCGGTGCTGAGCGGTACCCGTGCGGGCTTGGAGTGGCGGCTTGCCTTTCTTGCGGGGCTGGTGGCGGCGCCCTGGCTGCTTGGCGGGCTGCCTGCCGGGGCGCTTGCCCGCTTCGATGTGCCTCTGCCAATCCTCTTTCTGGCTGGAGTGCTGACCGGCTACGGGACGCGCATCGCCCGCGGTTGCACCAGCGGCCATGGGGTATGCGGCTTGTCGCGCCTCTCGCCCCGCTCCCTCGTGGCCGTGTTGTGTTTCCTGGGGGCGGGCATGGCAACGGTGACCGTACTGCGACTGCTATCGGAGGCGAGGGCATGAGGCGTCTCCTGCGTGGGTGCGTACCCCTTGTGGCGGGGCTCTTGTTCGGTATCGGTCTGATGGTCTCGGGCATGGTGGTGCCGGCCAAGGTGCAGGCCTTCCTGGATGTGGGCGGGCGCTGGGATCCGTCCCTTGCGTTGGTGATGGGAGGCGCGATCGGTGTTGCGCTGCCGATCTTCCGTTGGGCCGGGCGCCGTCGTTTTCCTGCGCCACCGCATGGGCCGGTGGATGGGCCTCTGGTTGTCGGTAGCCTCGTGTTCGGTATTGGCTGGGGGCTGTCCGGGTACTGCCCCGGTCCGGCACTGCTGGCCGCTGGCGGTGGGAATGGCGAAGCCATGGGCTATGTGTTCGCCATGGGGCTGGGGATGATCTTGGGTACGCGTGCAGGCGCGCCGGATTTCCGTCGCGCCTGAGGTGCAAGGCGATGCCGCCGTGGGGTGGCGGGCAAACAGGACAGGGTGAAGGGCATGGCGTTGCGGATTGCGATCAATGGCTACGGGCGGATTGGGCGGTGTTTCCTGAGGGCGCTGCTGGCCTCGCCGGTGTGTGGGCGGTTTGAAGTGGTGGCCATCAATGAGCCAGCAGACCTGGAGAGCATGGCCTATCTGACGCGCTTCGACTCGACCCATGGCTGTTTTCCGGGCACGGTGGAGGTGGGGCTGGGCGGCCTGTGCATTGATGGGCGGACGATCCCGGTATTTCATGCCGACACGCCGGAGGGGGTGGCGTGGGGCGAGTTGGGGGTGGACGTGCTGGTCGAGGCCTCCGGTCGCTACAGCCAGCGCCAGGATCTGGAGCGCTTCCTGGCGGCGGGTTGCCGGCGTGTGCTGTTATCCCATCCCGGCCAGACGGCGGAGGACGTGGATCAGACTATTGTGTTTGGCATGAACCACGATCTGCTCACCGGTACGGAACGCATCGTCTCGGCGGCATCCTGCACCACCAACGCGATCGTGCCGGTGCTTGCCATTCTGGACGAGGCCTTTGGCCTTGACCACGCCATGCTCACGACCCTGCATTCGGTGATGAACGACCAGCCGCTCATCGATGGCTATCACCACACCGATCTGCATCGGACCCGTTCGGCCATGCAGTCGATGATCCCTGTATCCACCGGCCTTGCCCGGGGCGTGCAGCGCATGTTGCCGGAGCTTGCCGGGCGTATCGAGTCAAAGGCGATCCGGGTGCCGGTGGTGAATGTGTCCGCCATTGATCTGGTAGCCACCCTGCGCCGTGGCACGACTGCGGCCGAAGTGAAGGCCTTGCTGCGAGGGGCGGCGGACGGAGGTGGGGCGGGGCGGATGATGTATACCGATCACCCCCATGCCTCCATCGACTTCAACCATAGCCCCCACTCGGCCATCGTGGATGGCGGTCAAACCCGGTTGAGCGGCGAGCGCCTGCTCAACCTGTTGGTGTGGTTCGACAACGAGTGGGGCTTTGCCAACCGGATGATTGATGTGGCGGCTTTCTGGGGGCAGCGCATGGCCTGATCAGGT
>JAEUNV010000208.1 GCA_016790385.1 Zoogloea sp. | reverse complement strand
TCCTGCTTCATGGCCTTGATGCGGGCGCCTTCCTGCTTGGACTCCTGCTCCAGGCGGGCTTCCTTCTGCTCCAGCCAGCTGGAGTAGTTGCCCTTCCAGGGGATGCCGTGGCCCCGGTCGAGTTCGAGGATCCACTCGGCGGCGTTGTCGAGGAAGTAGCGGTCGTGGGTGACGGCCACCACGGTGCCCGGGAAACGCACCAGGAACTGTTCCAGCCACTCCACCGATTCGGCATCCAGGTGGTTGGTGGGTTCGTCCAGCAGCAGCATGTCGGGGCGGGACAGCAAGAGCTTGCACAGGGCCACGCGGCGCTTCTCGCCGCCGGACAGGGGGCCGACCTTGGCATCCCAGGGGGGCAGACGCAGGGCGTCGGCGGCGATCTCGAGCTGGGTTTCCACGTCGGCGCCGCTGGTGGCAATGATGTTCTCGTACTTGGCCTGGAGTTCGGCCAGCTTGTCGAAGTCGGCATCCGGTTCGGCGTAGGCGGCGTAGACCTCCTCCAGCTTCTGCTTGGCTTCCATCACTTCACCGAGGCCGGACTCAACCTCTTCGCGGACGGTCTTGTCCGGGTCGAGCTTGGGCTCCTGGGCCAGGTAGCCGATGGACATATTGGGTTGCCACTGGACTTCGCCGTCGTAGTCCTTCTCGACGCCGGCCATGATCTTGAGCACGGTGGACTTGCCAGCGCCGTTGAGGCCCAGCAGGCCGATCTTGGCGCCGGGGAAGAAGGACAGGGAGATGTCCTTGATGATCTGCCGCTTGGGGGGGACGACCTTGCTCACGCGGAGCATGGACATGACGTATTGGGCCATCGGGGAGGTTCCAGTAATGCGAAAAATCGAAGGCGTGACTTTACCCGAGTTGCTTCACCAGCGGCATCCGATCACAGCAGCCAGGCTGGCGTGCGGCGCGGCCCCTGGGCGTGCAGTGTCAAGGTTCAGTGGCCGGCGATCAGGGAGGCGAGGAGTTCGTCCTGCTCATCCCGCGACAGAAAGTAGGCATATAGCGAGCGGGCCCGGCTGCTTCCTGTGCCCCCGAGCATGGCGATCTGCTCGTCCACAAGGCGCATGTCCAGGTGCAGCAGCACGGCCGGCGCGTTGTTGACCCGCGGGCAGGCCTTCTCACCGCCGATTTCGGTGAAGCCCAGCATGCGCTTGTAGAAGCCCGCGTGGCGGGGGTGCACTTCGATGATCACCGCGGTTGCCCCGTGGATCAGGCGGGAGTGGATGTAGATCAGGTGGAAGAGGGCGCCGAGCACCTGCTTGGTGTTGTGATGGGTGTCCACGGCCAGGCGGGTGATCTCGCACAGGCGGGCCGCGCCCTGCCGATGGAAGGCGAGTTCCTCGCTGTAGAGGGCATCGGCGAGGAGGCCATCCACGCCGTCGAGGCACAGGGTCACCGTTCCGAACACATGCGCGCCGCTGGAAGCAACCAGGGTGATGGCGTCGGGACGTGTAGCGTGATGTCCGCCCCCCGCGGCATGGAGGCCGCGCCAGGCGTAGCGTCTCTCAACGAGCAGACGGATGGCGTGGCCATGATGGTGGGGGTCGGCGCACCGGACCATATATGCGGCCGAATCGAAGACGCCGACCGGCTGGGGGGAGGGAATGCCAGAGGCATGTCCGGCGCGGGGGAGGCTAAATGTGGGAGTCGCTGCTTCAGGGGGCCACTCGCGGCTGCTGTCGACGGGAAGAAATGTATTCACGGAGGGGGCATGGCAATACCGAAAGATGCCCAAAATTTGAACATTTACAGGCACTTGAGTCACGAAATGCCTTGTAAGCAATCATGTACATGTAACGATGTCCTTCTTGGCG
>JAEUNV010000194.1 GCA_016790385.1 Zoogloea sp. | reverse complement strand
TCGCTGCGCGCGAGCACCTGCATCTGGTTCCAGTCGGCGGCGAGCATGATGTCGCCGGGCTCCTTGGCGATGTAGGGAAGGGGAGTGTCGGCCATCAGAGGATTTCCTTCACGGCGTGGGGCTCATCGGAGGGGCGCTTTGGCGGCCCGCTGCCGGGCCGTGGCCGGGGCAAGGCCGGCGTCTTCGTCCAGGGGTTGGGGCAGTGCGGGGAATTCCACCAGGGCGCGCACCCCCGCGGCGGAGGCCCGGGCAATGTCGTCCCGCAGCAGGGGCAAGGCATTGCGTGCGTCTGCCGTGGCAACCCAGTCGGTCCGGGGAATGCGCAGGCGGATGCTGGCGGGCGGGCGGGTCAGCCAGTCGAGGCGCAGGCTGAGGCGTCCCAGGTTGGCGGTGTCGCTTTCGGTGGTGCCACCCGTGTTGGTCTTGTTGAAGGATTCGAGCAGCACCGCGGCATAGCGGGCATCCCCCCGGCCGATGGTGCCGTCCAGCAGGGCAAACCGGGTGCCGTCCAGGTCATCGCCGTCGGCGAAGCGCGAGCTGGTCACGGTGTCGTCGCTGTCGGCGAAGGTGGCGTCCGGCTGGGCGAAGGTGAGCAGCATCCAGTTGTTGCCCCCCGGGTGGATGACCGGGCTGAGGGCGCGTTGTTCGAGCACCCCGAAATGCATGGCGTCGAAGGTGGTGTCCCTGTCGTCCAGGCGGGCACCCCACAGGTAGAAGATGGATGAGCTGACGTCCCGCTCCTCCCCCCGGGCATCGGTGATCACGGCGCGCCCCTGGGGGTGGGTGGCCAGCCAGGGGTGGTGGTCGGGAGAGTCGAAGCCGTCAAAGCGCGATGCTTCCGCCGGCGGGCAGGCGGGATACAGCACCAGGGTGTCCCCCGGCCGCAGGGTGCCGGCGTAAAGGGTGATCTCTCCGCTGTCGAGGCTGCGCAGGGCCGGGTAAGGCACGGGCTGGTCGCGCACCTCCAGGGTGATCACCGGCCGGTCGGGGCAGAGGCTGGCACTGTCCACCTTGAAGACCCGGCGCAGGCGCGGGGCCGATTCCAGGTGGCGGGCGTCGAGCACCGGGTTTTCGGTGAGCCAGGCGGTGATCACGGCCTGGTCGTGGTTGGGGCAGGGTTGGCCGCGCTTGTCGCCGTTGCATACGACGCAGCGTTTGCGCGTGCCCGGAGGCAGGCCGATGGCCAGGGTGCTGTCGAGGCGGCGCTCCAGTTGCGGGCAGGTTTCCGCGCCGAGGTCGGCAAGGGCCAGGGAGAGCAGGGCGCGGGGCGTGGTGAGCCCGCCCATGCGTACTCGTGAAGTGATCAGCAGGCGCTGGCGGAAGGCCTCGCCGGGCTCCGGTTCGAGCTGGGCCTGGAGGCGCGTGAGGCTGGCGGAGGCGGTCTCGGGGGGGAGGTTGGGGGCGGGGTCGGCGCTGAGGCGGGCGTCGGTGAGGGTGAAGCGCAGGCCGCTGAAGCGCGCCTCCAGCGCGCCCAGGGGGTCGGATTGGCGCCAGCCCACGCCAATGAGTTCGTCGAGGGCTTCGTCCAGGGGGGCCGCAGGGCTGAAGCGCACTTCGATTCCTCCGCCGGTCCGCACGTAGCCGGCATGGCGGATTCGCGCCGGGAGGCGCGTGACCTGAAGCAACTGGCCCAGGCCCTCAAGGGCGCTGATGTCATCGGGAGTGGGCGGAAGATGACTCGCCAGCCCAACCCAGCGGTCGTACTGAACGCGGGTGAGGGCTTCGTCCATGCGGGTGAGACCGGCGGCCATGCCGTCGATGACCCGGCTCAGCGCGCTGGACTCGGGCTGACTGGTGAAAATGCGCGGCAGGAGGGAGAGCAGGCGCTCGCGGCGCACCCGGCTGTCAGCCATCACCACCCTCGATGCGCAGCCTGGGCTTACGCGGGATGGCCTGCTCGCGGGGGCCGATGGTGGCCTCACCGTCTTCGCTGTCGAGTTCCTCCACCAGCCCGTCACGGGTGTGGGTGACGGTGATGCGCAGGCGGACGACGCGGATATTGACGATGAGCCGGGCGATCGCCTCGTGCAGGCCGGCGTAGTGGATGCGGGCCGGGGTTTCGGCGGTGGCCGAACGGGCGGCCTTGTCAAAGATGTCCTTGATCGCGCCCATGACCCGCGCCTCGAAGTCGTTTCCGGTCGGGGCGCCGCTGAGGCTGAGGTGGGTGTCTATCCACAGATCTTCAAGGGGCGATTCGAGGCTCAGGCGCAGGGGCAGGGTCTTGGGATCAAGGAAGAGGCGTTCGCCAGGGCGGGCCAGGATGTCACCGCTGGCCATCAGGGCGCGGAAGGCGATCGATTCCGGCGTACCGTCCGCCTTCGACACAAAGGGCTCCAGCAGGGGGCGCTGGCCGCTCCGTTCGTACCCCACCACGGCATCGTCCCCCAGCAGTAGGGCGCGGATCTTCGCCTCGCGCACGGCTTCGCCCACCTTCAGGCTGCCGAAATAGCCGGCCAGAACGCTGCCGAGGCGCTTCTGGATCTCGGCCTGCTCCCGCTCCGATGGGCGCGCATTGAGGGTGAGGGTGGCGGTGACCTGCACGAGGATGGGGGTGGCGGGGCCGCAATGCAGGACGATGCCTGCGGGGCGGACGTTTTCCAGGCGGTTTCTCACTTCGGTGAGCAGATCAGCGTTGATGTCCCGGTCGCCCAGGACGACCTCGACCTCACCCGGACGACCCTCGGGATTTTCGATCACCTGGACCTCGCGGATGCCCAGGCCGCGGGCGGCTTCTTCAAGGGCGGCGACGGTGCCGGTGTTGGAGGAGCGCACGAGGCGCCGGGCCCGGGCGCGCAGCTCTTCGTCGGTTTCCTCGCGCTGGCGCAGCACCAGGTAGCCCGGGTTGCTCACCTCGTCGATGCCGGCGATGGGGCGGGGCAGGCTGGCCAGGGCGCCGGCCTTGACGGTCTCGCCACCCGGTTCCAGCGCCCGCACGCCCACCACCACCTGGCGCGCGCCCTTGTCGAGCACCGCGTTGGCCGTGGTGGCGAAGAGCGGTACGTCACGCCCCGCCACGAGGGTGCCGAGGGGGATGTGGATGTCTTCGGGCGCGGGCTGGCCGCGGCTGAAGGTGGCGGTGCCTTCCAGGTGGCCACCCCGCTGGCGTTCCATGCCGAGCAGGGCCACCACGTTGTCAAGGGCTGCCCCCGCCGCGGAGTCGAGGTAGGCGTTGCGATAGACCGCGTCGAGCTGCTCGTAGCACACCGCCAGTTCGCGGGCGAAGGCTTCGGCGAGGGTGCGTACCACGCTGCCTTCGTTGGCATCCGTGAGGGCCAGACGCCCCCCCCGCCCGGAAGCGATCTCGTCCAGGAGGGCGTCCACCAGTTCGGCGAAGCCTTTTTTGAGGTAAACCCGCTCAAGCGCCATCGATTCGCACCTCCAGGCTGGTTTCCAGGCCGCCGCCGGCGCGTATCCGCACCTCCACGTCCACGCCGTCGTGGCTGGGTTCGTGGGGGGTGACGCGTACCAGCAGGACTTCCTCCACCCGCGGATCGCGCAGCAGCTCCTGGCGCACGTAGCGGCGCAGCAGTTCGAGGTTGGCGCGGTCGAGGGGTTCGCCGATCAGGTCGCGAATGCGGCTGCCATAGCGGGGATGGCCAAGCCCGTCGAGTTCGCCCCGATCCACCAGCAGGCGCAGGGTGAGTGCCTGCACCAGATTGTCGATGCCGCTGGCGGTCTCGAAATCCTGCAGGCCGATGGCGAGATCGGCTCCTTCCCGGCCGCGGGTGAAGACCAGGCGCAGATCGGTGCCGAAAGGGTCATGGGGCATCAGCGTGTCCTCACATCAGCCGGCCGGGGCCGGCGCTGGCACCCGGTGGGCAGGGAATGCCGGGCGATACCATGGCCTGGCCGGCGAACAGGGTCAGGGCCAGGTCCACCCCCTGGGCCAGGGCCTTGGCAAGATCGGGGGCCGCCTCGCCCCTCAGTCCGTTCTGGTTCAGCAGTCCGTTGGCGATGCCCTCCAGCGGCGAGGCCAGGGGAACGGGCTGGAGCACGCCCGGCGCGCTGCTGACGAAACCGGCGACGGCGATGCCGGGCATCACCAGGGTCTGGGCGCAGAACAGGGCGATGCCCTGGGCGATTACACCGGCGATGACCTTGGCGAGGCCGTCGGCATGCTCGCCGCGCAGGCCCTGGGCCTGGCACTGGCCGCTGGCGAGGCCTTCCAGCTG
>JAEUNV010000191.1 GCA_016790385.1 Zoogloea sp. | reverse complement strand
ATCAAGGCCCTGCCAGGGGGCTTCGTCCATCCGGAGGAGGATAGCTGCGCCCTCGACACCGCTTATCGAGTCCTTCGCCAGAAGACGGGCTTCATACCTCGTCATCTGGAACAGCTCTGCGTGTTCTCCGGCCCGGAGCGTGATCCCCGAGGCTGGTCAGTCAGCATCGCCTTTGTGGCCCTGTCCCCCATCGATGCGCTGCGCAGTAGTGGCTCACCCGTGTTCAGCTACGCGCGGGTGGACGCACTGCCTGAACTGGCCTTCGATCATCGGGAGATCGTCGCCCAGGCGGTCCAGCGCCTGCGCAGCAAGGCGGGCTATTCATCCCTGCCCTGCGCGCTGCTGCCCGAACGCTTCACCCTCCGGGAACTGCAGGAAGTCTATGAACAGGTGCTCGGGCAAGCGCTGGACAAGTCCAGCTTTCGTCGCAAGATTGACGAACTCGCTTTCGTGACGCCCAGCGAGGAATTCACTGCAGGCACCCACCGCCCGGCCCGGCTGTACTCCTTCCAGGGCTACACGGCCTTCGACCGCAGCCTGACCACCCGCAAGTAGAACACTGACGGCATCCACCCTTTCCGTAGCACCTGAAAGCAAGAGAAAATGACGAACGAATATCTTTAATCTAGTTAGTTGCAAATTACAACTAACTAGATTAAAGTGCAAACCACTTAGTTGCACATCGCAACTAACAAAGGAGTCGCCGTCATGCTTTCTGTTGAACTTCGCTACCCTCGCAGCACGCAAACGCTCTGTCAGTGCGTTCCGGAGGTTTTCCGCTTTCCGGGTGGAGAGATCCAGGTGCGTCTGGCCATCGATCCGGAAGGCCTCTCCGCAATCCGCATTCACGCCCTGCTGCGCAGCGCGGACGACGTCATGGCCTTGCTGCTGCTGACCAATGCCCTGCGCCAGCAGGCAGGCGGGCAGACGCCCATTGATCTGGACATGCCCTACATTCCCTATGCCCGCCAGGACAGGGTCTGCAATCCGGGCGAAGCCCTGTCGATCAAGGTGTTTTGCTCACTCATCAATGCCCAGGACTATCGCACCGTCACCGTCACAGACCCCCACAGCGATGTGGCCCTGGCCCTTCTGGACCGGGTCCGGGTACGGGATGTATCTGTGTTCGTGCAGCAAGTGCTGGAAGACCCTGCCTTCAAGAACGGGGTGACGCTGCTGGCACCCGATGCGGGCGCCCTGCGGCGAGTTCAGGATCTGGCACGCCGGTTGGGCATCGATCAGGTGGTCTCCGCGCGCAAGCAGCGCGACCCACGGACAGGGCGCATCACAGGCCTGGAGCTGATCGTGCCCCTGCCGCCGACGCACCCCGTGCTGGTGGTGGATGACATCTGCGACGGCGGCCGAACCTTCCTGGAGCTTGCTGCCGCGATGCCTTTCATACCGGAGGGCGGACGCTTCCTCTACATCACCCACGCCATTTTCAGTCAGGGGCCAGCAGCACTCCTCGCCGCCTATGACAAAGTCTTCACCCCCTACGACTGGACCAACTCCCGTGTCCCGGGCCTGGTCTCCCTCACCCAAGGAGCCTGATCATGTACTCGCTGTTCGCACCGACTGCCCTGGATTTCTACAAGACCGGGCACATCTTCCAGTATCCCCAGGGCACCACCGAGGTTTACTCCAACTGGACACCCCGCTCGGACCGGCTTGCACCTGTCATCCGGGAGAGCCTTGACGGCCTGCCGGCCTTCGACGGGAAGGTGGTGTGGTTTGGCCTCCAGGCCTTCATGCAGGCCTTCCTGATCGATAGCTGGAAGCAGAGCTTCTTCGACCAAGCTCGCGACGTGGCAGTACGCCGTTACAAGCGACGCATGGACACCGCACTGGGTGACGGTGCAGTACCGGTCACCCACATCGAGGCCTTGCACGCGCTGGGCTATCTGCCGGTGGAAATTCGCGCCCTGCCCGAAGGGAGCCTCATTCCCATGCGCGTACCCGCCCTCACCATCGTGAACACCTTGCCGGAGTTCTTCTGGGTGACCAATTACCTGGAGACGGCCATGAGTGCCGAACTCTGGAAAGCATCGACCGTGGCCACCATCGCCCGGGAGTTCCGTCGCCTGTTCGAGCACTACGCGGCGCTCACAGGCACGCCCGCCGAGTTCGTACCCTGGCAGGGCCACGACTTTTCAATGCGGGGGATCGACGGCATCGAGAGGGCGATGGTCAGCGGCGCGGCTCACTTGCTGTCCTTCACCGGCACCGACACGGTATCGGCCATCGACTTCCTGGAGGAGTACTACGGCGCCGATGCCGAGACCGAACTCATCGGCGGCTCCGTACCGGCAACGGAACACAGCGTGATGTGCATGGGCCTCGAGGCCTCCGAGCAGGACACCATCCGGCGGCTGATCACCGAGGTCTATCCGGCGGGCATCGTGTCCATCGTGAGTGACACCTGGAACTTCTGGAAAGTCATCACCGAATGCGCAGAAGCCTTGCGCCCGGAGATCCTCGCCCGACGCCCGGACGCC
>JAEUNV010000318.1 GCA_016790385.1 Zoogloea sp. | reverse complement strand
ACCGTTTTCTGAAATCCCACGCGCCGGAGGACACCATGACCGCACCTGTCACCGTCATCGATCACCCGCTGTTGCAGCACAAGCTGTCCATGGCCCGCAGCGCCGATACCACCACCGACAACTTCCGCCGTCTGGTGCGGGAGATCGCCGCCATGCTGGCCTACGAGGTGACCCGCGACCTGCCCACCGAGATGATCAAGGTCACCACCCCGGTGGCCGACTGTGAGGTGCCGGTGATCAGCGGCAAGAAGCTATGCCTGGTGTCCATCCTCCGGGCCGGCAACGGCATGCTCGATGGCATGATCGATCTGCTCCCCGGCGCCCGGGTGGGCCACATCGGCCTGTATCGCGACCCGGAGACCCTGGAGGCCATCGAGTACTACTTCAAGCTGCCCGAGGATGTGGAAGACCGCCTGGTGATCGTTGTTGACCCCATGCTTGCCACCGGCAACTCGGCCGGCGCGGCCCTGTCGCGGCTCAAGGAGGCGGGCGTCTCCAGCCTCAAGTTCGTGTGCCTGCTGGCGGCGCCCGAGGGCATCGCCGCCCTCCAGGCGGCCCATCCGGATGTGCCCATCACCACCGGCGCGGTGGACAGCCACCTGAACGACCACGGCTACATCGTGCCCGGCCTGGGCGATGCGGGAGACCGCATCTTCGGCACCAAGTGAGCGCGACGGCGCCTGTTCTGCGGGAGGAAGGGCGGGGCGGGCGTATCCGCCAGCAGCAGGAGTGCGCCATCCTGCATGCCGCCGAGCAGGTGTTTGCCCGCGCTGGCTTCCAGGGCGCCACCATGGCCGAGATCGCCCTGCGCGCGGGTCTGCCCAAGTCCAATCTGCACTATTACTTCGGCACCAAGGCCGAGGTCTACCGGGCGGTGCTGGGCCACATCCTGCGCCTGTGGCTGGCCGAGACCGACTGCATCACCCCCGACGCCGACCCCCGCGAGGCCCTGGGCCAATACATCGCCGCCAAGATGCGCCTCACCGCCGAACGCCCCGACGCCTCGCGGGTCTTTGCCAACGAACTCCTCCACGGTGCCCCCGAGATCGGCGACTACCTGCGCGGCGAGCTGCGCACCCTGGTGGCCGACAAGGCGCAGGTGATCGAGGGCTGGATCGCCGCCGGACGCATGGCCCCGGTGGACCCGGTGCATCTCTTCATCAGCCTGTGGGCGCTCACCCAGACCTACGCCGACTTCGAGACCCAGGTGTGCGCCGTGCTCGGCCGCACGGCGCTGGGGCCCGAGGACTACCGGCGCGCCACCGCCCACGTGCAGGCCCTGGTGCTGCGTGGCTGCGGGCTTTGATCAAATCACCCAGCGAGGAGTGAGCACGTGTTCGACCTGATCCTGCGCCAGTGCAGCCTGCCTGATGGCCGCCGCGGCATCGACATCGGTATCCGCGACGGCCGCATCGTGGCCGTGGAGGCGGGGCTGGCGGCCACAGCCGGCGAAGTCATCGACGTGGCCGGTCAGCTTGTCACCCCGCCCTTCGTGGATGCCCATTTCCATATGGACGCGACCCTCTCCTACGGGCTGCCGCGGGTCAATCAGAGCGGCACCCTGCTGGAGGGCATCGCCCTGTGGGGCGAGCTGAAACCCCTGCTTACCCAGGAGGCCCTGGTGGAGCGCGCCCTGGCCTATTGCGACTGGGCCGTGGCCAAGGGCCTGCTGGCCATCCGCAGCCACGTGGACGTGTGCGACCCGCGCCTGCTGGCGGTGGAGGCCCTGCTGCAAGTTAAGGAGAAGGTGCGCCCCTGGCTCGACCTGCAACTGGTGGCCTTTCCCCAGGACGGGGTGCTGCGGGCGCCCGGGGCGCTGGACAATCTCAAACGCGCCCTCGCCATGGGTGTCGATGTGGTGGGCGGCATTCCGCATTTCGAGCGCACCATGGCCGACGGCGCCGAGTCGGTGCGCATCCTGTGCGAGCTGGCGGCCGAACTCGGCCTGCCGGTGGACATGCACTGTGACGAATCCGACGACCCCCTCTCGCGTCACATCGAGACCCTGGCCTTCCACACCCGGCGCCTCGGTTTGGAAGGGCGGGTGGCGGGTTCCCACCTCACGTCCATGCATTCCATGGACAACTATTACGTCTCCAAGCTACTGCCTCTCATCGCCGAAGCGGGCGTGGCAGCCATCGCCAACCCCCTCATCAACATCACCCTGCAAGGCCGCCACGATACCTACCCCAAGCGCCGTGGCATGACCCGGGTGCCCGAGCTGCTGGCGGCCGGCGTACCGGTGGCCTTCGGCCACGACTGCGTGATGGACCCGTGGTATTCCCTGGGCAGCGGCGACATGCTGGAAGTGGCTGCCATGGGCCTGCACGTGGCCCAGATGACCGGCCAGGACGGCATGCGCGCCTGCTTTGCCGCCGTCACAGAAACGCCAGCGCGCATTCTCGGGCTGGAGGGCTACGGCATCGCCCCCGGTTGCCGTGCCGATCTGGTGGTGCTCCAGGCCGGCGACCCCATCGAAGCCCTGCGCCTGCGCGCCACCCGCCTGCTGGTGCTGCGCGGCGGCCGGGTCATCGCCCGTACACCGCCGGCCGTTGCCACCCTGAGTCTCCCCGGCCGGCCGGGGTTAGTGGATTTTCGCGAGTCTCGGCAGGGTTGAGCTGCGGGCTTCAGTCATCGGCAGGCCGTTGATTCATCGCAGGCTGAAGTCCGCCCCTGTCGGGATGGATGAAGGACGCCCCGCTGCTTGCGGGGCTGCGCTCAGCCGGTGTGTTTCGATACGTAGCGCAGCACGCCGGCCGCATCGGGTTCGAGGCAGTGCACGTCCCACTTGCGGCCGTCGGGGGACGTGTCTTCGAGCTTCTGGGCAAGTACGACGCGTTGCCCGTCGGTGCGCAGATTGATCATGCCGTACACGGCCACGCTGCGTTCCAGATGCGACAGCAGGGTTTCCAGCTGGGCATCGAGGGCTGCCTTTTCGTCGGCG
>JAEUNV010000316.1 GCA_016790385.1 Zoogloea sp. | reverse complement strand
GCGCTCACACCCAATGGGCAACGCCGCGAGACTACAGAAGATGCGGTCGAGCACGGCCTGGATATCAGCCACCGTGCCGGGCTCGGAAAAAAGCATGACAAATTCGTCACCGCCGAGGCGCGCCACCGTGTCGCCGCTGCGAACTTCCCGGCTCAGACGCCTCGCCACCTCCAGCAGCACGCCATCGCCCACGTGGTGCCCCAGGTTGTCGTTGATGGACTTGAAGCCGTCGATATCGAGGTAGCAAATCGCCAACTGCCGCCCATGCCGACGGCCGGCCGCACACATCTGGCGAAGGCGGTCCATCAAGAGCAGGCGATTGGGCAGGCCGGTAAGTGAATCAAAGTACGCCAGCTGCTCCAGGCGCCGCTGGCGTTCCTTGAGGGTCTCGATGTCGGAGAAGACACAGACGTAATGAGTCGTTTGCCCCACGCGGTTGCGGACAGCACCGACGGTCACGAAATCGGTGACCTGCGAACCATCCTTGCAACGCTTCACCAGTTCCCCACGCCACACGCCGACAGTTCGAAGGGATTGCCACAGATACCCATTGAACCCCGTGCCGTGGGCGGCCGGTCTCAGAAAGCCCGGCCTCCTCCCCTTCACTTCGTCAGCAAGATAGCCAGTAGCCCTGCAAAAAGCATCATTCGCCTCCAGTACGACGCCGCGGGGACTGATGATGAGCATCCCATTATGCGCATCGGCGAAGACGCGCTCCGTCGGCATTATTGCGCCAGCCCGAGCGTCACTTCGCGTAAGGGCTGGAGCCCGGAAGAACCTCGGCTTTGCGTGGACACGTCGGTGCATTCAGTGTGTCTCCCTGGCGATTCGGAAACGTTCTGGATAGAGAATTTCGGCTTCGCTGATCAAGGATGGTCCGATCGCGTGTACAAGGCGCTCGGCGAGCTCGGCAGATGCACTGCACCGACCGGTTTCAATGGCTGAGATGTGGGCCTGGCTCACGCCGGCTGACCGGGCAAGCGCCGACTGGGTCATGTTCTTCCTTTTCCAGGCGTGGCGCAGAGGCGTCATTGCGGGTTCGCATTTATTCTATTTGCGTATGTAAATATAAGCTCCGACAATGAAAATTTCAATAGGCTAAAATTATTTCCTGTTTATAGGTTTTGCCTATATTTTTCGGTCCATGAAGATCGGGACTCGAATTCGGGAATCCAGGGAACGCAAGGCTCTCAGCCAGAGCGAGTTGGCACGCCGGCTTGGCGTATCGCAACCCGCCGTGTCCGACTGGGAAAACGGCAAGACCGAGCCCTCCGTGGACAATCTGCGTGCTCTGGCCGTCGAGCTGGACGTGTGGTTCGAATGGATCGTCACCGGACGCGGCCAGCGTGACTTCGCGCCAGAAGTGCAGGAAGCCCGGGGCGAGTATCGAGTTGAGCGAGAAATGCCGGATGACGAACGTTATCTCCAGGCGGTATACCGCCGTCTGCCCCCTGCCCGTCGCGAGGCCCTCCTGGAGTTTCTGAAACAATGGTCATAAGGCCTTATGTAACGAATCCCCGGCTTGGGTCGCCCCCCGAAACCGGGCCGGCGCGATGATTGCACGCAAATTTCTTTACCTGATCGCCCTTGCCCGGGAGAGGCATTTCGGTCGTGCGGCCGAAGCCTGTCACGTTTCCGCCTCCACCCTGTCGGCAGCGATCCGCGACATTGAGTCGGAACTTGGCGTGCCCATCGTGGAGCGCGGCCAGCAATATGCGGGCCTCACTCCCGAAGGTGAGCGGGTGCTCGAATGCGCGCGCCAGATGGCGGTGCGGGCAGAGGGCTTGCGTCAGGAACTGGCCCAGATGCAGGACGGGCTTGCCGGGCGCCTGCGGCTCGGGGTGATCCCCACGGGTCTCACCGCCGTGGCAACGCTCACCGCAGCCTTTGCACGCCGTCATCCGCTGGTGAATGTGGAAGTGCTGTCGATGAGCACGCAACAGATCCTGGCGGGTCTGCGGGGCTTCGAACTGGATGGCGGCATCGCCTATCAGGAATCCGCAGGGGCAGACCTTCTCGCCGTGCCTCTCTGGCGCGAGAACCATGTGCTGCTCACCCCGATCAACGGCGCCTTCGAAGGCCGTGATTGCGTGACGTGGCACGAGGCCGCTCAGATTCCGCTGGGCTTGCTCACACCCAACATGCACAACCGACAGACCATCGACGCAGTGTTCGCCAGTCTGGGCCAAAAGCCGCGCCCGACCTTCGAGACCGACTCGATCATCAGCATCCTCGCCCATGTCAGCGCCGGCCACTGGGCGAGCATCGTCCCCCGGGGCGTACTCGATCTGATCGGTATCCCGGCAGGCACCCGCGTGTTCGATCTGCGTGATCCGGTGGTTGAATGGGCCACCGGCCTGCTTGTCCTCAATCGTGAGCCGCGCACACCGATGGTGGACGCCCTTTTGAACGAAGCTCGGGCGCTCGGACAAGGCTTGCAGGGGCACTTCCGCCTCACCTGAACACCGCCATGAGGGCGGTTTTTCCTTCAGAAAGGAAGGGCTGCGTCGACCACAAGACACGCGGCTCTTCGTTACGACGGGCTCGCGGGTCCACATCCGCTTGGGACGCGTTCGCCCCTGCCGAACACCTCTTCAATATTTTCAGATTTCCCCGGCTCAGCCGTGGGCATACCATACCCACTCCCCTCGCGCGCGCCGTCCGCCCCCAGACCAAGGAACGCCATGCCCCAGGCAACCCTCACGCCTTCACTCCTGAACAACACTGCCAGCGCGGCAATTGCGCGCGCCCTTGCCGAACATGCGTCCCGGCCCGGCGCACTACTGCCCATCCTTCATGCCATCCAGGACGCGATCGGCTGGGTGCCACCGGAAGCAGTCCCCCTGATTGCCACGGCCCTCAATCAGAGTCGGGCCGAGATCCACGGGGTGATCAGCTTTTACCACCACTTCCGTAGCACCCCCCCCGGGCGCACCGTGGTGCAGGTGTGCCGTGCCGAATCCTGCCAGGCCCGGGGCGGCGCCGCCCTCGAAGCGCACGCCAAGCAAAGCCTGGGCATTGATTGGCAAGAGACCACCGCGGACGGCAGCATCAGCCTGGAGCCGGTGTATTGCCTTGGTAACTGCGCCTGTTCGCCCGCCATCCGGGTCGGTGACGAGATCCATGGCAGGGTCGATTGTGACGGCTTTGACGCGCTGCTCATCGGTGCAAGGGCGGCCGGCACCGTCCCTGTAAAACAACACTCGGATACGGCTGGCACCCAGGGGGGAGT
>JAEUNV010000148.1 GCA_016790385.1 Zoogloea sp. | reverse complement strand
ACCGCCCGTTCGACCGCATCCAGGAAAAGCTGGTCCTTGAAGGGCTTCTGCAGAAAATCCAGCGCCCCGTCCTTCATGGCCTGCACGGCAAGCTCCACGTCTCCGTGCCCGGTCATGAAGATCACGGGGAACGGGGAACCGGCAGCAAGCAGGCGCCGCTGCAGCTCCAGGCCGCTCACCCGCGGCATGCGGATGTCCAGCACGATGCAGCCGCCCCCCGGCGGAAAGGCTGGCGCGGCCTGGAGGAATGCCTCTCCCGAAGCATGCCCCACGGCCTGCCAGCCCACGGACTCCAGCAGGAACAGCAGGGAACGACGGAACGGCGCTTCGTCGTCCACCACGTGGATGAGGGGAAGATCGGCGCTATCGGTCATCGGATGGGCTCTCGTGCCAAGGTATCGCCCCCCTCGGCCAGGGGCAGGGTGAAACGGAAGACCAGACCCGGGCCGGGCTCGGCCGCCGCGGCGGAGATCTCGCCTCCATGGGCTTCCACAATGGTCTTGCAGATGGACAGACCCAGGCCCAGGCCGTCGGACTTGGTGGTGAAGAAGGCCTCGAACAGGCGGGCCTGCATTTCGGGGGCCAGACCCGGGCCGTGATCACGCACCGTGACGACGCAGCAGTCACCGGCCCGGCCCAGGTGCAGCTCGATGGGTGCATTGCAATCTCCTGCACGCTGCGCATCCCAGGCATTCTTGAAGAGGTTGAGCAGCACCTGCTGGATCTGCAGGGGATCGACCCACACCCGCCAACCACCGCCATCTCCCCCGGCGGACACCTGCAATTCGGGGGCGCCGGGCAACATGCCGGCGAAAAGGCGCCCCGCCTCTCGCACCAGAGCGGCGGGGTCATGGGCCTCCCGGACCCGGTTGCGCTTGCGGGCCAGGGCACGGATGCCCCCCAGGATACCGGCGGCCCGCTCGGATTCGCTGGCGATCTCCTCAGCGGCCTGGCGCAGGGCCGCGGGAGCCAGGCGGCCGCTGTCCTGCCGGCGCAGCAGGCTGCGAGCGTAGTTGCCGATGGTGGCCAGGGGCTGATTGAGCTCATGGGCCAGGGTGCCCGACAGCTCCCCCAGCACCGACAGACGGGACAGATGATCCATCTGCTGCTGCCCCTCCTGCACCTGCGCCTCAAGGCGTTGCCGCGCCGCCATGGCCTGGGTCAGCTCCCGGGTCCGCCGCTGGACCAGATGCTCCACGTGCAAGGTGTAGGCGCCCCAGGCGAGCAGGGTCAGGACCAGCCCGCAGACCCAGGGCCAGTAGCGCTCCCACAGGGACGGCCAGGCCGTCTCCCGCAGGAAGGCGTAGGGGCCGATCTGCAGGGCACGCAGGAGCTCATGAACCGTGTGATAGTCGGCCGGCACGCTCCAGGACTGACCGGCCGCATCGGGCGTGAGGGCCAGCAGGGCGACCAGCACATCCCGGGACAGGGCCGGCGGCGTGTGGGGGGCCGCCGCAAAGGCCCACCCCGGATAGAGGGGCGCCGACGCCTGGCACGGGGCGGCGCCGGGGCGGGGCGACAGAACCCGGAGCTGCCCCGGCCGCAGGGCACCGTCCCGCTCCAGGCTCTCCAGCAGGCAGACTCTCAGCACCCCGGCATCGGCATCGCCGTTGAGCACCGCCTCGACGACCCGGGACATGGGGAAACCGGTGAACACGGGCGCCGGGCGCCCCTGCTCCGGGTCCAGGCCCTGTCGGCGCAGCTCGCCCCAGGCCACCTGGTAGCCGCCGAAGGCATCCGGCGATACGGCGGCGAGGCTATGCCCTTGCAGATCGGTGAGCCGCCGGATGTCCTGACGGTCGGCCAGCACCACCACGGCCGATCCGACCACGTGGGCGGGGTCGGGGGCGCTGTCGGCGACCAGGGTGGCGATCCGGCTGATGCCACTCTCCGCTTCGAGGAAGACATAGTGCCCGGGGTTGGTGACGACGAAATCCAGCTCCCCCGCCTTGAGCGCGGCGGCGACCCCCGCCAGGTCGAAATGACGCAGCACCAGCTCCCGCCCGGGCAGCTGGTCGGCCAGCCGGTTCATCAGCGTGGACCAGCGCACCTCCGCTTCCTCGAGCCCCTGCCACGCCAGGACGCCGACGCGGACCTGGCGGGAGGCCTCGGTGGCGCTGGCCAGGGGCAGGCACAGCGCCAGCAACAACAGAACGGAAAACGATCGCAGCGAACACCTCATGGGCGAGAGTGTCCGCCGGATGGGGTGGGTGGGACAAGTCTTGACGTCCCGACCACCCTGGGCGGGTTCAGACGAAACTGAGCAGCTCGATGGTGACGGGCTCCTCGCCCATCAGGGTCTGGCAGGCCAGGCGCGACTTGCTGCTGACACCCACCAGAGTGTCGAGCTTTTCGTTCTCGAGC
>JAEUNV010000145.1 GCA_016790385.1 Zoogloea sp. | reverse complement strand
CCGCCGATGCCGATCATCGGCTTCGGGCGGTTGACGGTCTCTTCACTGATGCGGGTGCCCAGGCCACCCGCGAGGATCACGGCTTTCATCTGCGCTCCAGGGGAATGTGGAGCCGATGTTATGCGTGGCAGGTGCCGGGCTTAGGGCGGAACAGGAGGGGGAAAGGGGGGTATTTCCGGTGGCGCCGCGCCTCAGCGGCCAGCGGGGAAGCTCGGCGGGGTGGCGCCGCAGACGATGTAGTCTTCGTCCGTCATCACCGGCTTGAACTCGCAGGGGCGAGCGGGGGCCACGTTGTCGGTGATGCGAGCGAAGCGGGGGTCGGCGACGCGCTCATGGCGGGGCGCGGGCTCCTGCTGCGCGCTGCTCGGGTAGCGTGGCATCAGGTAGCGGGATGGGTCATCGCCGCTGCCCGCGTCCGACGGGGGAGCGGCGACGGCTCGCTGGCGTCGGGCGGCCAGGGATTCGGCGCGCAGCATGGATTCGGCACGCACCACTGCCTGCGCCGTGTCGCCACCGTAGTTGTTCGAACGGAAGCTGGACGTCGGTACGGACGGGGGCAGGGGGTTTTGGTAGCGCAGGCTAGGCACGGAGGGCGGCCGATAGGTGATGTCGGGCGTAGTGTCCGGGTGCGGGGCGTGCGGGGCCGGGGTGCTGTGGCTCATGCCAATGCTGCGGCCACCGCCAAAGCGGCGGGCGTCGGCGTTGGGGGGGGCGAAGGCGAGGGCGCCGGCCAGCACCCCGAGGGTGAGCAGGCTGCGCGAGGATGTGGTGGTCATGGCCGGAGGGATATGAAAGCGGGGTGAGGGAACCGGATGTAGTGTCGCACAGGGTTAGGGGCCCGGAAAAGCTGCCGGGGGGCCGCGGTGGCAGTGCCTCCGGGGCGTTTCGATCATGGCAAGGTCGAACGGAATGCAGATGCCATGCTCGACGAGCCCGACCGGATCTGTTCCCCGCTGAATCACGACTTCGCCGCCGGTACGCTATACGGCCACACGCCGCATGGACGTTCGACCCTGGCTAGGGCACCAGAGCGTCCAGGGCGGGGAGCATCACGACGCTCTCCTGGGCGGTGGGCTCGTTGCGTACTCCGACAAAGACGGCGGGCGTCTTCCCGCGATTGACCGCCACGTGCGGCACCTTTGCCGGGATGAAAAGATAGTCTCCGGGCTTGGCGATCTCACGATGTTCCAGTTGCTCGCCGGTGCAAAGCTCAACCTCATCGCCGCTCATGAGGTAGAAGGCAGACTCATGGTGCTCGTGGAAGTGAGCCTTGGTTCTTCCTTCCGGCGGAATGGTGACAATGCCCAGGAACACGGCCTTGGCACCCACGGTTTCCGCGCTGATGCCGGGTGCGTATACCGATCCCTGCTTGCTGGTATAGCTCGCTGCGCCTTGAACGACGCAGCCGTACTTCAGATCTTCGCTGGGGGCCATGTGCATCTCCTGGGTTGGACGGAACGGCCGGGAGGAGGGTGCAGGGGATTCTACGCCCGGGTCATGCTCCCCGGGTGGATAAAGCCGGGTGCTTCGAAGGATCTCGAAAACGCTTGCTCAGTCCGCCAGCAACGCCCGGCCAAGGGCTTCGGGGGAGGCGGCGTGGCGCCAGTGGGCGGCCATCTCGGCCGGCTGGATGCTGCCGTAGCCCCAGGTGACGGCGATGAAGGGCAAGCCATTGGCGTCGGCGGATTCGCCGTCTTCGCTGCGGTCGCCGATGTAGATGGCCTTGTCCGTGGGGATGGCCTGGTCGGCGAGCAGACGGCCGATCATGGCAGCCTTGTCGGGCAGGCGCGGGGTAAAGAGATCGAGGGCGTAAACGTGGTCGAAGTGGGTGTGCCAGCCCAGGTGCTCAAGGATCAGCCGGGTGGGGTGGATGCGCTTGTTGGTGGCGATGGATAGGGTCAGGCCGGCAGCCGCTAGATCCGCAAGCAGGGCCGCGACACCCGGGTAGGCGGCGGTGGCCTTGTAGCCCTCGGTGTCGTAGCTGGCCTTGAAGGCATCGGCGAGGCGACTGATCAGGGCCGCGTCCCGGCTGCCCGCCAGAAGTTGCAGTGTCTCCGTCAGCGGCGGGCCGATGACACTCTCGTCGATGCTGCGCACCGGCGCGATGCCAGTGTGGGCGAAGGCGTCGCGGAAGCTGGCGAGGATGGCCGGGGCGGAGTCGATGAGGGTGCCGTCGAGGTCGAAGAGGATGTGCGGGTAGCGGGCCATGGCGGGGGGCAGGAGGGATCGGATGGGGGCGATTATCGCCTGCTCGGTTATATTTGC
>JAEUNV010000011.1 GCA_016790385.1 Zoogloea sp. | reverse complement strand
GTTGGCGCCCTCAACCACCACGACCTGATGCTCGCCAAGGTTATCTGACAGCGCCCCATGAGAAACCGTGGCCTCAGCCTCTTTCCCGCCATCGTGCTGACCCTGCTCGCCGGCGTCAGCGTGTGGCTCGACCGGGTGACCCGGCAAGAGGAAACCGTCAAGGTCGACAAAACCCTCCACGAACCGGATTTCACAGCCGACAAGCTCACCCTGCGGCGCTACGACCTCTCCGGCAAAACCCAGTACATCCTCATCGCCGACCGCATGATCCACTACGGCGATGACGAAAGCACTGAACTCATCCGCCCGCGCCTCGACTACCTCAACCGGCCCGAACCGGTGCGTATTGAATCCAACTTTGCCACCGTCGCCAAGGACGGCGAAACGGTAGTACTCACCGATAACGTATTCCTCAAGCGCGCCGCCCAGCCCGGGAAGCCTGAGGCCACCCTGCGGACCGAACGCATGACGGTCTGGCCAGACGATGAAAAGATGCGCAGTGATGCGCCGGTCACCCTCACCCAGGGTAAAACCGTGGTAACGGCCGAACGCATGGAAAGCGACAACATCGTCGGCAGCATCCGACTGCAGGGCCAGGTTCGTGGCACCCTCCACCGCAATACCCCGACGCCGAAACCATGAAAACAGCACTCCGGCAGTTTACATTCCTCTCTGCCCTGGCCTTGGCCACCTCCTTCGCCCAAGCCGAAAAGGCAGACCGCAGCAAGCCGGTCAACATAGAAGCCGACCGCGTTACCGTCGACGACAAAAACAAGATCCACATTTTCGAAGGACACGTCGTCCTCACCCAAGGCACCCTCACCATCCGCAGTGACAAACTCGTCGTCAGCCAGGACGCCGAAGGCTACCAGCGGGGTGTGGCGACCGGGGGGAGCGACGGGCTGGCCCGCTTCCGCCAAAAGCGGGAGGGCAAGAACGAATGGGTCGAAGGCGAAGGCGAACGCATCGAGCACGACGCCCGCAGTGAGCTCTCCCAGTTCTTCCAGCGCGCCAAAGTACGTAGCGGCGCGGATGAAGTGCGTGGTCAGTATGTGCAGTTCAATGGTCTGACCGAAACCTATCTGGTCACCAACGGCCCGAATGCCACCACCGTGCCCAGCCAGCAAGGCCGCGTCCAAGTCACGATCCAGCCCAAGAAGAAGGACTCGACGGGCACCCCCTGACCCCTTCGGCGCCCCGAGAGCCGCATCCCGCCTTGATCTTCAACACACCCTACCCTCACATTTCGAGAGGAAGAAAATCCTTTTGTTTTCAAACAGGTGACAGACTCGACAGTATTTTGTGCGGCGCAACAAAAAACTGTTGACAGCACTCCTTGCGTGCATATAATTGAGTCCATGTTGCAGCGCACCAATCAGGGGCATTGCAAAACTCAGACAGTAATTTGTTATTTCACTTAAGGAGATTGTCATGACCACCCCCGAGCAAATCGTCGCCGCCAACAAGGCCAACATCGAAACCGTGCTGACCCTGGCCAACACCGCTTTCGCCAGCGCCGAGCGCATCGCCGCCCTGAACCTCAACACCGCCCGCGCCGTTCTGGAAGACAGCGTTGCCTCCACCAAGGCCCTGATGGGTGCCAAGGACGTGCAGGAACTGATCTCCCTCCAGGCTTCCCTGGCCCAGCCCATCGTCGAGAAGGCCGTCGCCTACTCCCGCAGCATCTACGAAATTGCTTCCCAGACTCAGGAAGAAGTGTCCAAGCTCTTCGAAGCGCAAGTTGCTGAGGCCAACAAGACCTTTGCCGCCGCTCTGGACAAGGCTGCCAAGTCTGCTCCCGCTGGTTCGGATGTTGCTGTGGCCGCCGTCAAGTCCGCCATCGCCGCCGCCAACTCCGCCTACGACAGCGTGACCAAGGCCGCCAAGCAAGTCGCCGAAATCGCCGAGGCCAACGTTGCCGCCGCCACCAGCGCGACCGTCAAGGCAGTCAGCACCTCTGCCCCCGCCAAGTCCTCCAAGAAGGCTGCCTAATCAGGCACCCGCTACGGAAAAGATGACGCTCCCGGCGTCATCTGACTGGCTAAAAAACCCGCCGTGCGCAAGTACGACGGGTTTTTTTACGTACCGTATTGATCCAGCAGCAAATCCTGCATAGGTCACGCTGCTAGAACGAATGCCTCAGCGGGCATCTGCATATCCATCGCTTGATGGCACCGCTGGAGGTAATACTCGATCCAGTCGCCAATCATGCGACTGGCGTGTTGAAGGGCTTCGACGCGGTGGCAGTGGATGCACCGCTCCTTGAGCGTGGGGATCATTCGCTCCACCAGCCCATTCTGATGCGGGTTGTAGGACGTGATGAACTCCTGCTTCAGGCCATGCAGGCTGCAGGTGGCGATCAGGCGTTGGGCAATGTCCAAATACTTGGCCTCGACCTCGGTCCAGCAGAAGAGCCAATTCTTGTGGTTATGCTGAACTCGGCATAAGCGTGCCAACTGGCTCTTTGCCGCCTCGCTGCGTGCCGGCCAGCGAGCGACCGCCGTGATGAACCTGATCCAGTCGGCCCGCATGAACGGGTACGATCCGTATGCTCATCGGAAAGACATCCTCAACCGCCTGCCCACCCATAAGGCGAGCTGGATCGGGGAGCTGCTGCCGCATCGCTGGCAGCCTGCCAGCGGATCAGCCTGAGGCGAACTCACATCAAGGGTGGGATAGCCGTAAGCGCCGTCTATACCCCGTCTTGACGCCTCAGACCTTCAGCCTCTCCAGGCGCTCATTCACCGCAGACAAATCAAAGCGCCCAGGCTCGAAGTCCTCCCCGCACCACTCACGCATGGCGTGGTATTCGGGGTGGTCCGGGTCGAGGATAGCCTCCAGGAAGTCGGCGTAGCCCGGCGCGCCGCCCACGTCTTCGGGCGGTGCGGCGTTAGCACCGGCCAGGCACAGGGCACTCGCTGACAGGATGGGATCCGGCGGGTGGCGTTTCTCCACCTTGATCCGGTGCTCCCAGTGATCGCCGAAGTCGTAGAGGTAGATGAACGACTTCATGCCCCCCAGCGCGGCCTTAAGCTGGATGCGCTGCTCGGAACGGGGCGGATCGCCCCAGTCGAACTCCGGATCGGGGACACCGTAGCGCTCCCCGGCGATCTCGAATTCGTGCAGATGCCCCCCGTGCCAGCCCATGACGCACTGGAGGACGTGATGAAGCCTGGCGAGGGTGATCGATTCGGGGACGACGATCCGGCGCCAGATGGCGGGTTTGATCCCGGCCAGTTCGATGCGCAGTTGCAACAAATCGGCCGGTTTGCGGGTGCGCGGCTTGATGGGAACGACGATGCTCATGTCAGGCGGCATTGAGAAGGGTCTTGGTGGAGGTGAGGTTCCAGGGCAGCAATTCGTCGATCCGGTTGATCGGGTGTTCGGCGATCTACGTAAGCACTTCGCGCAGGGAGGCCACCGGGTCGAGCCCGCTCAGTGTAGCGGTGCCGATCAGGCTGTACATCGCGGCCGCCCGCTCACCGCCGGCGTCCGATCCTGCGAAGAGAAAGTTCTTCCTCCCCACGGCGACTGCCCTCTACGGCATCGAGCAAGATGCGCGGGAGCTGAAGGCCGAAGCCCGCCAGGCGCTACGGGAGACCCAGGCAAAGCCGCTTCTGGACGACTTCAA
Source organism: Zoogloea sp. (assembly GCA_016790385.1). Lineage (GTDB taxonomy): Bacteria > Pseudomonadota > Gammaproteobacteria > Burkholderiales > Rhodocyclaceae > Zoogloea. The sequence goes on along the minus strand of JAEUNV010000011.1, from coordinate 42 downwards.
GACCTGGCTGCTGGCCTGCCGAGGGAAGATCCCCAACGGCTC
>JAEUNV010000676.1 GCA_016790385.1 Zoogloea sp. | reverse complement strand
AGCGAGCGCCTTGGCCTGAAGGTCATCGAGATCCCCAGTCACCCGCGGGAGGGCGTAAACCTTGCGGCCTTGGAGGATGCCTTGCGCCACCATCCGGTCAAGGTCTGCCTGTTCATGCTCAACTTCGCCAACCCCACCGGCAGCGATGTACCGGACGCGCGCAGGCGGGCGCTGATCGAGCTCCTCGACCGCCATGATGTACCGCTGATCGAAGACGACGTGTATGCCGAGCTGTACTTCGGGGCTGACGCACCCCTGTGCAGCAAGGCGGTGGACCCCAATGACCGGGTGATGCACGTGTCGTCCTTCTCCAAGTGCCTGGCCCCCGGCTACCGCATCGGCTGGGTGGCGGCCGGTCGTTACGCCGCCCGGATCCAGCGCCAGAAGCTGTCCACCAGCCTGGCCACCACCGTGCCGGTGCAGATCGCCCTGGCCGACTACCTCAAACAAGGCGGCTATGAGAACCACCTGCGCCATCTGCGGCGCACCCTGGCGGCCCACGAGGCGGCGCTGGTGGAGGCGGTGGAGGCGCATTTTCCCGAGGGCACGCGCCTGGCCCGGCCGGCGGGCGGTTACTTCCTGTGGATTGAACTGCCCCGCCAGGTGGATGCCCTGGCTCTGCACCGTCGGGCTCTCGCCCAGGGCATCAGCCTGGCGCCGGGGCCGATCTTCTCGGCCAAGCGGGAGTTCGGCCACTGCATCCGGCTCAATTTCGGCCACCCATTTGATGCGCGGGCCCGGGATGCCGTGGCCACTCTGGGGCGCTGGGTCAGCGAGCAGGCGCGCGCGCCCGATTGCGGTTCCTCTGTGCCTATCGAAAACAACAGAGGCTGAATCTGTTTCTATTTTCGTCCGGGTGATCTACTCCTGCTCCAGGAGGAATGCCCGAATGAACAAGCCTGTCAGCAAGGTCCGCGAAGCCAGACTCGAGTTTTACCGCAAGAAGGGAAAGATCCACGCCCGGGAGGTGAAGGGACGTTTCAACACTTTCCGCTGGGGCATGGTGTGGTTCACCCAGATCGTCTTTTTCGGGGCCTGCTGGCTCCAGTGGGATGGGCGCCAGGCCCTGTGGTTCGACATCCCCCACGAAAAATTTCACCTCTTCGGACTGGTGCTGTGGCCTCAGGATGCCCTGCTGCTGGCGATTGCCCTGATCCTGGCGGCCACCGGCCTGTTCCTGGTCACGGCCCTGGCCGGGCGGTTGTTCTGTGGCTTTGCATGTCCGCAGACGGTCTATACGTCAATCTTCGTGTGGATCGAGGCCCGGGTGGAGGGCGATCACCTGGCCCGCCTGCGTCTCGATCAGGCGCCCATGGGGCCGCGCAAGCTGGGCCTGAAGGCGGCCAAGCATGGCCTGTGGCTGCTGTTTGCCGGGTGGACGGGCATCACCTTCGTGGGCTACTTCACCCCGATCCGCGAGTTGCTTCCGGCCCTGGCGGGCTGGAGCGTGGGGCCCTGGGAGGGCTTCTGGGTACTGTTCTACGCGCTGTTCACCTACCTCCAGGCCGGGTTTGCCCGGGAGGCGGTGTGCCAGCACATGTGCCCTTACTCCCGCTTCCAGGGCGTGATGTTCGACGCCAGCACCCGCACGGTGAGCT
>JAEUNV010000666.1 GCA_016790385.1 Zoogloea sp. | reverse complement strand
CCTGGACATCCGGGAACTGCCCGAAAAACCCGGCATGGCCGACCTGGACGGACTACTCGCTCCTCTGATTTCCGGCCGTGACGCCGGACTCATGTCGGAGGCCGGCTGCCCGGCAGTCGCAGATCCTGGCGCCCTCCTCGTCCGCCGCGCCCACGAGATGAACATCGCGGTAGTTCCACTGGTTGGCCCTTCCTCCCTGCTATTGGCGCTGATGGCCTCCGGGCTCAACGGACAGAGCTTTGCCTTCCACGGCTATCTTACGGTAGATGAAGAGGCGCGTAACAAACGCATCCGCGAGCTGGAGACCGAATCCGCACGCCATGCCCGCACCCAGCTGTTCATCGAAACACCCTACCGCAACGGGCGCATGTTCGAAGCCCTGCGCAACAGCTGCCGGCCGGACACGCGCCTGTGCGTGGCATGCGACCTGACCCTGGAAAGCGAGTCGATCACCACCCGCCGCATTGCCGACTGGAAAAAAACCCCATCACCCGACCTGAACCGGCGCCCTACGGTATTCCTGATCCTCGCCACCTGAACCCGCCGGATGACGTCTGCTCATTCGTCCAGGTACACCCCGCCGTCCCGCTCCACAACCCGAAGCGGCTCCAGGCGGGCGCCGCGGCATGGCCCGGAAACGCAGTAGCCCGTCTCCGGTTCATACGTCGCGCCATGGGTTGCACAGATCACATAGAGGCGCGAATCATCAAAGAACTTCCCGGGCAGCCAATCCAGTTCCACCGGCACATGGGCGCAACGGTTGAGGTAGGCATGGACCCGCCCCTGAAAGCGCACCAGGAAGGCCGGCTCATCACCCGTCACTCGCGTCACAGTGAAGCGCACCCCATCGCCCCCTTCGCGCACATCCTCCGACTTGCAGATCATGCATTCGCCTCCAGCCAGGCACGCAGTTCGGCGGGTGTATGCACGCACGCCAAAGGGACCTCGGCCAGCAGCTGCTCGACCGGATGGGCGCCGAAACTGACGGCCAAGCCGGCCACGCCGGCATTCCTCGCCATCTGAAGGTCATGGGTGGTGTCGCCGATCATCAGGCTGACCTCCCGCGCCACGCACAATTCATCCATCAGCTCTTCAAGCATGGCCGGATGGGGCTTGGAGAAGCATTCATCGGCACACCGGGTGGCATGGAAGAAGCGCCCCAGACCCGAAAACTCAAGTGCGCGCGCCAATCCCTTGCGACTCTTGCCGGTCGCCACCGCCAGGCAGCAACCCCGCCCGTGGAGCGATTCGATCAGGGAATGCGTGCCTTCGAACAGCTCAAGCTCATGATCACCTGACAGGTAATGGTGGCGATAACGCTCCACCATCGCCGGATAATCCTTCTCGGCCAGTTCCGGGACGGCATGCCGCAACGCATCCGCCAGCCCCAGGCCAATCACGTGCCGAGCCCGCGCATCCGGCGGCACCGGGAGCCCCAGGTCGGCACTGGCCGCTTGGATGGCCCGCACGATGGCGGCAGCCGAATCCATCAGCGTGCCGTCCCAGTCGAAGACGATCAGTTCGAAGCGCTTAGCCATGCTCCCTCTCCCGGGACTGCTCGACAAAAGCCAGAAAACTTTCCAGTTCGGCTGGCAACGGCGCGGAGAGTTCAATCGCCTGATCGGTCAGCGGATGCCGGAACGCCAGCTTCGCGGCATGCAGGAACATCCGCTTGAGTCCTTCCTTTTCAAGCTGCTTGTTCAAGGCAAAGTCGCCGTACTTGTCGTCGCCACACAATGGAAAGCCGAGATGGCTGAGATGGACGCGGATCTGGTGGGTCCGCCCGGTCTTGAGCTCCACCTCCACCAGACTGTAGCCGCTCCAGCGCTTCACCAGGCGGACGATGCTATGGGCAGGCTTGCCCTCCGCATTCACGCTGACCCGCCGCTCGCCGCTCTCCAGCAGGTACTTGTGCAAAGCCAGCCTGATATGCTGCTGCTGGTTGAGCCAGCGCCCCGACACCAGCGTCAGGTAGCGTTTCTGTACCTTGCCGTCTCGCATCATGTCGTGAAGCACCGTGAGGGCGCTGCGCTTCTTGGCGACAATGAGTAGGCCCGAGGTTTCCCTGTCAAGGCGATGCACCAGTTCAAGGAACTTCGCCTCCGGACGTTGACGACGAAGCTGCTCGATCACACCGAAGCTGACGCCACTCCCCCCGTGCACGGCCAGACCGGCAGGCTTATCTAGTACCAGCAGCGAGTCATCCTCGAAGACGATATCGAAGGCCTTTCCCATCGGCACGGGAGCCGCAGCCGACTTGTCGGCGAGGCGGATCGGCGGAATGCGCAGTTCGTCCCCCTCCTGCAGGCGATAGGTCTGATCGACCCGCCGGCTATTCACACGCACCTCTCCACTGCGCAGGATGCGATAGATGTGGCTCTTGGGCACCCCCTTGCAGACCCGCACAAGGAAGTTGTCGATGCGCTGGCCCGCGCTGCCTTCATCCACGCGGGCATGGCTCACTGCGGGAGCTTTACTCAAGGCCATCTTTTTGAAATATACTAATTAACGGTTTTTTCGGTCCTGATGCGTCGCGCTCACCTGTAGCTGTGTTGTCAGATTTCAACACCGGTCCGCGTCGCCCCAGAGCGACTCAACGCCTGGATATCCAGCGCCATCACCGCTCCCGAGAAAATCACAGGAAGGTCCGTCGCCAAACAAAAAGAGGGCGATGGTACTGTATTCGACAATAAACTAGTAGCAATTGCGCGCAGGCGCACACGCAGATTGACGGCCCTGAAACCGGGAGCCGCGAAGCACGCCAGGCAAGCAGGCCCGAGGTCGCAACGAGAGACGCCGTCGTACCCATGAGTACGCCCGTCCCGGAATGGCGAGACCAGGCGACGCAGCCGACACTTCGCAGCCCCCTAGCGTGTATCGCGGTTCAGGGTGCAAAAGACGAATCCCGCCACCCACTTTAGTTTGTTTCCCCCCGATGAAGGCTAGTCGCGAAAACGCCAAACTAAGTCACCGCAGTTAAGCGGGTGGCGCGCTTCGTCCTGCCCGTGTGCCTCGCGGGAGAAGAAGACGAATGAAGCGCATGCTCTTCAACGCGACGCAGGCCGAGGAACTCCGCGTTGCCATTGTCGATGGTCAGAAACTCATAGACCTCGACATTGAATCGGCCGCCAAAGAACAACGCAAAAGCAACATCTACAAAGCCGTCATCACGCGCATCGAGCCCAGCCTTGAAGCCGCGTTTGTTGACTACGGCGCTGAGCGCCACGGCTTCCTGCCGTTCAAGGAAATCTCCCGCTCCTACTTTCAGCCCGGTGTGGAAGCCAGCCGTGCGTCCATCAAGGAAGCCCTGAAGGAAGGCCAGGAGTTGATCGTCCAGGTCGAGAAGGACGAGCGCGGCAACAAGGGCGCAGCCCTGACCACCTTCGTCTCCCTCGCCGGCCGTTATCTGGTGCTGATGCCCAACAACCCCCGTGGTGGTGGCGTATCCCGTCGCGTCGAGGGTGACGAGCGCGCCGAACTGCGTGACGTCATGGACCAGCTTGAAGTGCCCGGGGGCATGAGCCTGATCGCCCGTACCGCTGCCATCGGCCGCAATGCCGAAGAGCTGCAATGGGACTTGAACTACCTCCTGCAACTGTGGCGTGCCATTGATGGCGCCGCCCAGTCCCAGGACGGTGCTTTCCTGATCTACCAGGAGGGCAGCCTCGTCATCCGTGCCATTCGCGACTACTTCCAGCCGGACATTGGCGAAATCCTGATCGACACTGATGACGTGTACGAACAGGCCCGTCAGTTCATGGCCCACGTCATGCCGCAGAATGTGAACCGCGTGAAGCGCTATCACGACGACGTACCGCTGTTCTCGCGCTTCCAGATCGAGCACCAGATCGAGTCAGCCTACTCGCGTCAGGTCAGCCTTCCTTCCGGCGGCGCTGTCGTGATCGACCACACCGAGGCCCTTGTCTCGGTGGACGTAAACTCCGGCCGCGCAACCCGTGGTGCCGACATCGAGGAAACCGCGTTCAAGACCAACTGCGAAGCCGCCGACGAGGTGGCTCGCCAGCTGCGCCTGCGTGACCTGGGTGGCCTGATCGTCATCGACTTCATCGACATGGAGTCGCAAAAGAACCAGCGCGAGGTCGAGAACCGCCTGCGGGACGCCCTGCGCTACGACCGCGCCCGCGTCCAGACCGGCAAGATCAGTCGCTTCGGCCTCCTCGAACTGTCCCGCCAGCGCCTGCGCCCGGCCCTGGCCGAGACCAGCTACATCCCCTGCCCTCGCTGCAACGGCACCGGCCACATCCGCAGCACCGAATCGTCCGCCCTGCACATCCTGCGCATCCTCGAAGAGGAAGCCATGAAGGACAACACCGGCGCCCTGCACTGTCAGGTTCCGGTCGACGTCGCCACCTTCCTGCTCAACGAGAAGCGTGACGACATTGCCAAGATCGAAGTGCGCCACAAGGTCAGCCTGGTGCTGATCCCCAACCGCTACCTCGAAACCCCCCAGCACGAGATCGTCCGGCTGCGCCACGACCAGCTCAACCAGGAGGAAAGCGTCCTGCCGAGCTACCGCATGGCCACCAAGCCGGCAGACGAGTCCTACTCTCCACCCTCCGCCAACACCGATCGACCTGCGCGCCAGGAAGCGGCGGTCAAGGGCATCACTCCGGATCAACCCGCCCCCGTCGTGGAGGCAAAGGCCGCGCCTGCCCCCGCTGCTCCAGTGCCGGAGAGCCAACCCGGACTGTTGTCGCGTATCTTCGCCTTCTTCCGGGGTGAAAAGCAGCCGGAACCGGCCCCGGTCGTCACCCCGCCGGAAACGCCGCGCCGCGAATCCCGTCCGCGCAACGAACGTGGTGGCCGCCGGGAAGGTCGGGAGGGCCGCGAAGGCCGCAGCCGCCGTGACACCCCGCGGGAGGAGCGCAACGACAACCGTGAATCCCGCGAAGGCAACCGCAACACACCGGAAGCCCAGGCAGAACCCCGTGAGAAGCGTCAGCGAGGCGAGCGTCAGGAACGGGAAGGCCGTAACGGTGAGCGCGCCGAACGCGGGGAGAAGGGAGAACGCGGCGATCGGAGCGAACGTGGTGATCGCGGCCGAAACCGCAACGCCCAGCCTCCCAAGCCCGTCGAGACGGAAACCCTTGTCGCCATGGAGCCAATGGCAACGGTCGCAGCCGCCACAGCCGTCGTTCCCACCGAGGTAACGGCCACTGCTGATGGCGAAGCGGGGGCCGAACGTAGCCGCCGCAGCCGCCGCGGACGTCGTGGCGGTCGTCGTAACGACGAAACCGGCAACATTGAAGCCGCGACCCAGGGCGAACTGGAGATGGGCGAGCAGGCTCAAGCCACAGCGCCGGCCAATGTCGCCGCCGACCCCGTCATCGAAGCACCTACCCCTGCCGAGCCGGTTCAGGCACCGGTGGTGGAGGCCGCTGCACCGACAGACGCTCCCCTGCCTTCCGAGAGCACGGCAGAAGTTGCGAGCAAGGCGACCGACACACCTGTGGCAGATCCTTCAACCACGCCCAACCAGGTTGTTTCGGTCATCGCTGAGCTTGCCCAAGCACCCGCTACCGTGCAGACCACCGGCCTCGACCTGATCGAACAGGCTGTGGCTGTCGCCCGCCAACCCGCCCTCGAGCCGTTGGTCGAGGCACCTGCCGTGGCCCCGGTCGTTGCGGAAGCCATCCCCAGCCCCGCTGAAGTGATCACGCACCATGTGGAATCGCTTGAGCCGGTTTCAGCAGAGCCCATCGTCGCCGAGCCCCCGGCGGATATACCGGCACCGCTCGAGTCCGAGACTCCAAGCCGCATCGAGGTGCTCACCAGAGCAGCGTCCACTTCGATCGAAGTGCCGAACCTGGAAGCCAGCGGCTTGGTGATGATCGAAACCCGGGCGGAATCGGTGATCGCCGCGCGGGCAACGATTCCCGCCGAGCCCCCCCAACCCCTCGGCCGTCGGCGTACGCGCAGTACGCCCCCGCTCGTGGAGGAGCCTCTGATCCAGGTGGAAACCCACAAGTAAGGCGCAACTCAAGCAAAAGGCCAGTCACATGACTGGCCTTTTGCATTTCATTTCGCTGATGGCCTCCGCGTGACGCAAGCCCTTCAGCTCACCGACTGACGTCTCCTATTGACCTCGGGGAGGATATCCTCGATGAGCCCCTGGACCGCGTCCTCACACAGGTCGAGCACCGCATCAAAACCGGTAGCTCCACCATAGTAAGGATCGGGAACGTCATCACGACGAAACCTGCGGGCAAAACTCATAAACATGCGCACCTTGTGCTTGCACCCATCGGGTGCACGATCACGCAGATAATTGAAATGATCCCGGTCCATCGCCAGCAGCAGATCAAAATCTGCGTAATCCTTTGGCTGTACCTTGCGTGCCCGCAGACGTGACAGATCGTAACCCCGCCGCAGTGCCGCCGTCTGGGCCCGGGGATCCGGCGCCTCGCCGGTGTGATACCCCTGGGTACCGGCCGAATCGACAGCGACTGCTTCCTCCAACCCCGACATCGCCAGCCAGCGACGCGCTACGCCCTCAGCCGTAGGTGACCGACAGATGTTGCCGGTACACACGAACAGTATTTTCATTATGGGTGTCCCTCCTACCGGTAATTTAAGCAGCCGGCGGGCGGAACGTACAAGCTCAAGGACCAATTTCTTCAGATTCTCTCAGTCAGTGACATCGGGTGAAGCGGATGGATCATGCCCTTCGGCTCCAAACGCCTGCTGACGCAGGCGAAAAAGCCGGTCGCGAGCGGAAGCAGCCTTTTCGAACTCCAGGTTGCGAGCATGCTCCTGCATTTCCTTCTCGAGCTGACGGATGGTTTTGGCCAACGCCTTCTCATCCAGCACCCCATATTGCGCACGGGTGTCATCAGCATTGACGACGGCATCCCCTGAACCTGCATCATAGACACCGTCGATGATGTCTTTTATGCGTTTTGTCACGGACTTGGGTGTAATTCCGTTGGCCGCATTGAAAGCCAACTGCTTTTCACGACGACGCTCGGTCTCACCGATCGCCGCCTTCATCGAGTCGGTGATCCGATCGGCGTAGAGAATGGCAGTCCCGTGCAGATGCCTGGCCGCGCGACCTATGGTCTGGATCAGGGACCGTTCCGAACGGAGAAAACCTTCCTTGTCCGCATCCAGGATTGCCACCAGGGACACCTCGGGAATATCCAGCCCCTCCCGCAAGAGGTTGATCCCAACGAGCACATCGAACTCGCCCAGACGCAGATCCCGGATGATCTCCACCCTTTCGACCGTGTCGATGTCCGAATGCAGGTAGCGCACCCGGATTCCGTTCTCGGCCAGGTACTCCGTCAGATCCTCCGCCAGACGCTTGGTCAGCACGGTCACCAGAATCCGCTCCTGAACTGCCAGACGCAGCTTGATCTCGCCCAGCAGATCATCAACCTGGGTAGTGGCCGGTTTCACAACGATGACGGGATCCACCAGACCGGTTGGCCTCACCACCTGCTCCACCACCTGCCCCTGGTGCGCCTTCTCGTAGGCCGCAGGCGTAGCGGAAACAAAGATCGTCTGAGGCAGCAGGCGCTCGAACTCCTCGAACTTGAGTGGCCGGTTATCCAGAGCCGATGGCAGGCGAAAACCGTACTCCACCAGGTTCTCCTTGCGCGAGCGGTCGCCCTTGTACATCGCCCCCACCTGCCCGATGGACACATGGGATTCGTCGATGAACATCAGCCCGTCCTTGGGCAGGTAATCGATCAGGGTCGGCGGCGCATCACCGGCCTTGCGGCCGGACATGTGGCGGGAATAGTTTTCGATCCCCTTGCAGAAGCCCAGTTCGTTGAGCATTTCCAGATCGAAACGCGTGCGCTGCTCGATACGCTGGGCCTCCACCAGCTTTCCACTTTTCTGAAAGACTTCGATCCGCTCCCGCAATTCGTCCTTAATGGCTTCGACGGCCCGCAGCACCGTTGCCCTGGGGGTGACGTAATGGCTGGAGGGATAGACCGTAAAGCGGGCCAGCCTCTGCTTGAGATGGCCAGTGAGGGGGTCAAACAAGGTCAGATGCTCGATCTCATCGTCGAACATCTCGACCCGCAGCGCATGTTCCGCACTTTCCGCAGGGAAAATGTCAATCACATCTCCCCGCACGCGGAAAGTACCGCGCTTGAAGTCCACATCGGCACGGCTGTACTGCATCGCAACCAAACGCTGCACCAAATCCCGGTGCACAACCCTCTCGCCCTCGCGCAGATGCAGGACCATGCTGTGATAATCGCCCGGATCACCGATGCCGTAGATACACGACACCGAGGCAACGATCACCACGTCTCGCCTTTCCATGAGGCTCTTGGTCGCCGACAGACGCATCTGCTCAATGTGCTCATTGATTGCCGAATCCTTCTCAATGAAGAGATCACGGGACGGAACGTAGGCCTCCGGCTGGTAGTAATCGTAGTAACTGACGAAATACTCCACCGCGTTGTCAGGGAAGAACTCCCGGAACTCCGAATACAACTGTGCCGCCAGGGTCTTGTTGTGGGCTAGCACCAAAGCCGGGCGGCCGCAGCGGGCGATCACGTTGGCCATGGTGTAGGTCTTGCCTGAACCGGTCACCCCCAGCAAGGTCTGGAACATCAGCCCATCTTCGATCCCCTCCACCAGCTTGCGGATCGCCTCCGGCTGGTCGCCACCGGGTTGAAACGGCTGGTGAAGCCGGAACGGACTGCCATCGAAAAGCACTACGTGCCCGCTATCGGATTGATCGGCCATGATAAAATTTGGAGTTGCAGTCAGTCGGTGAAGTCCGGACTGAGTTCCGGGCAACTCCGCATTATCGCCCAGCGGCAAGCACAAAGTGCCCCGCCCCTTCGCCCCTTTTGGAGACCCCATGAGCTCTTCGATCTTTGCTGCGGTGGAAATGGCCCCCCGCGATCCGATTCTCGGCCTGAATGAAGCCTTCAACGCGGATACCCGCAGCACCAAGGTCAACCTCGGCGTTGGCGTTTACTTCGACGACAA
>JAEUNV010000270.1 GCA_016790385.1 Zoogloea sp. | reverse complement strand
CAGGTGGCCCGCAATGATGCAGGCGCACTAAAAACCGCTGGAGAAGCGGTCAGCCGGGCGCCCGAATCCGCCCCCGCCCAACTCGCCCGGAGTTTCGCTCTGCAGGCCGCCGGCCAGGTGCCGGCAGCCCTCGACGCAGCTCGCAAGGCCACCGCCCTGGCCCCCGACAATCCGCTCGCCCATGCCCGCCAGGCTGAACTGGAACTGAGCCTGGGCCATACCGAAGCGGGCGGAAACGCTGCCCGGCAAGCCTTGGCACTGGCCCCCGACACCCCTCGGGCTGCCGCCCTGGCCGCCTTTGCACGCCTCATTGGTGGTGAAACCGCCGCAGCTGCCAGCGACTTTGAGGCAGCCCTTGCCCGCAACGACGCTGACCCCCTCGCCCACTTCGGCCTCGGCCTGACCCTGATGCGCCAGGGCAAGACCGAAGCCGGCCGTCGCGAGGTGGAGATCGCAGCGCTCCTTGACCCTTCCAATGCCGAGTTGCGCAGCTATCTGGGTCGCGCCTACATGGAAGAGTCACGCAGCAAGGTGGCCGGTGACCAATTCGACCTCGCCCGTCGTCTTGACCCCGCCTCCCCCACCCCGTGGTACTTCGACGCCTTTCGTCAGTTGCGCGAGGGCGAACCCCTGGCCGCCTTGCGCAGCGGCGAGGAAGCCCTGGCCCGCAACAATAACCGTTCGGTCCTCCGCTCCACCATCCTAATCGAGCAGGACCGGGCCGCCCGCAGCGCCAGCCTCGGCGCCGCCTATCAGCAAGTCGGACTGACCGCGCCGGCTCAGGTTGCCGCAATGAACGCCATTGAGGATGACCCCGCCAGTCCCGCTGCCCACCGCCTGTTGGCTGATGCCTACGCGGATGTTCCGCGCTTCGAGGGCGCACGTCTGTCCGAACTGCTTCAAGCAAACCTGCGCCAGCCCATCGGTCAATGGCCCCAGGCCCCGCAGTTCGTGATGCCGCCCCTTCCCCTCTTCGACGGCCCCCGGTCCGTGTCGCCCGACGAGGCCACCGCGTTTTTCGAGCGCAAACCCACCCGCTTCGCCGCCACCCTGGGCGGAGGCAGTCATGGCGCGATGGCCGCCAGTGCGCTCCTATCCCACTCCTGGGAACAAGGCCAACTTTCCTTCGGCAGCTTCGACTACCGCTACGCCGGTCTCACCGATGCCATTGCCGACACCCATCTGGCCGGCAGCCGCCTTGACGCCCGCGTCCAGCTCGCCCCAGGCTCCACCCTGCTGGCCGAGGCCCGCCACACCGAACGTTACGGCGGCACCCAATACCGCAACCTGTTCGATGGCCAGGCCACCACCCTCCTGCACCGCAATCTCAGCGACCTGGGCCGCGTTGCCCTGCGCCACGAACTGGGCGAGGGTGACGAGATCCTCGTGGAAGCCAACACCCAGCGCTTCCGGGAACTGCAAAAGGACTATTTTCAGTTCAACAGCATGGGATACGGCCTTGAGCTGGACATCAATAGCGAAGTGCTGACGCAGCAGCGCAGCCGCGGTCTGTCCGCCCTGTACACCCGCCAACGGGAGAGCCTCGGCCTCGGCGCGGGCGTCACCTTCGCCCGTCTATCAGGCACGCAGGACATCGGTGCCACTGCTGCCCTGAGCGCCGACCCGAACATGGTGCTCGATACGATCAAACTGCCGACCCGCCCGATCAAGACGGATCGCGACACCGCCTTCGGCTATGCCCAGTGGCGCCTCAACCCGGTCCTGACGGTGCATGGCGGTGCCGACTACGTGCGTTTCGAAGACCCGGGCCGCAGCCAGGCCGAGCGTATCAACGGCAA
>JAEUNV010000262.1 GCA_016790385.1 Zoogloea sp. | reverse complement strand
CCGCCAGCACCTCCATCGCCCAGCGCGTCGAGGAGATCTCGAACATGGTTGAAAGCACCTCGGAGAACATCCGCGGCGCTGCCGACGCCGCCGTCGGCCTGGAGCGTATCGCCGTCAGTCTGAAGGACCAGATCGCGCGCTTCCGGGTATAGACCGAGGCCCGGCGGTCTTTGCCGCGCCGGGACAGCACCATGCGAAAGGGGGCCTCACGGCCCCCTTCCCCGTTCAGCGGAACGCGCCGTATCTCAGGCGTCGACCTTGGGCAGACCGGCCAGGGCAAGCGCCAGGGCCTGTTCGTCGTAAGGTTGGTCGGTCAGCTTGCCCGACAGGTAGTTGGTGTAGGACGTCATGTCGAAGTGGCCGTGGCCCGACAGGCAGAACAGGATGGTCTCGCTCTTGCCTTCCGCCTTGCAGCGCAGGGCCTCGTCAATAGCTCCGCGGATGGCGTGGGTGGACTCCGGCGCAGGGACGATGCCTTCGCTGCGCGCGAACATCACACCGGCCTCGAAACAGGCGGTCTGATGCACGCCCTTGGCCTCGATCAGGCCAAGCTCCTTCGCATGGCTGACCAGCGGCGCCATACCGTGGTAGCGGAGGCCGCCGGCATGCAGGCCCGGCGGCGTGAAATCGCTGCCCAGGGTGTGCATCTTGACCAGCGGGGTCAGGTGGGCGGTATCGCCGAAGTCGTAGGCATACTTGCCGCGGCTTAGGGACGGACAGGCCGACGGCTCCACGGCCACAATGCGGCGCTTCCTGGCGTTGGGCCCGCCGCGCAGTTGCAGGCCGATGAAGGGAAACGCGATGCCGGCGAAGTTGGAGCCACCGCCCACGCAACCCACCACCACGTCCGGGTCGTCGCCAGCCATCTCCATCTGCAGGATGGCCTCTTCACCCACGATGGTCTGGTGCAACAGCACATGGTTGAGCACCGAGCCCAGGGCGTACTTGGTATCGTCGTTCTTGGCCGCCACCTCCACTGCCTCAGAGATGGCGATACCGAGGGAGCCGATATGCTCCGGATACTGGGCCATCACGGCACGGCCGTACTCGGTTTCCGCCGACGGGGATGCAATGCAGCGCGCCCCCCAGGTTTCCATCAGCGCACGCCGGTAAGGTTTCTGGTCATAGGAAACACGCACCTGGAACACCGTCACATCCAGCCCAAAGAGCCCACCCGCGTAAGCCAGGGACGAGCCCCACTGGCCGGCACCGGTTTCGGTGGACAGGCGTTTGACGCCTTCCTGAGCGTTGTACCAGGCCTGGGGCACGGCGGAGTTGGGCTTATGGCTGCCGGCAGGGGATACGCCCTCGTACTTGTAATAGATCTTCGCCGGCGTGCCGAGCAGCTTCTCCAGCCGACGGGCGCGGAACAGGGGGCTGGGGCGCCACTGGGCCAGCACCTCGCGGACCGGCTCGGGGATATCGACCCAGCGCTCCGTGGACATCTCCTGGGCGATGATCGCGTTCGGAAAGATCGGTGCCAGGTCGGACGGGCCAAGAGGTTGCAGGGTGCCCGGGTGCAAGGGTGGGGGCAGGGGCACCGGCAGATCGGCGGCAATGTTGTACCAGGCCTTGGGCATGCGGGATTCGTCGAGCAGATATTTGATCTGATCGCTCATGGCTATCCTCCTGAATTGTCTTGGTTTTATGTTCGAAAGCAGAAAGCGCGACGGGCGGCGCAAGCGCCGCCTGCGTGGGTCAGACGGAGGCCAGGTCTTCGAGGGCAAGACCCCAGCGGTTCATGAGGAAGCGCAGCAGGGTCTCCTCGCCGCCGCTCACGTTGCCGTCACTCTTGGCGAGGATCAGCATGGCGGACAGGGCCACCTTTTGCAGGGAAGGATCGGTGAGATCGTCGGCGAGGCGGGCAAGGCGCTGATCTTCAAGCAGGAAGACACGCTCCTGCTCGGCTTCGTTGATCACGTCACGGCAGCAGTCCAGGAGAACCTGGGTCAGGGTGTCCCGATCAACGCCCAGGAGGGCGGCGGGATCGTTGTGCTTGATCCAGTCCACTTCCCGGTTGTCCAGACGGCCGTCAGCAAGAATGGCCATGGCCATCAGGCGGGCCAGGGCTTCGGGACTGTTCGTAGGGTAGGAGCGCATGGTTCGGGGCTTTTCTTCGTAAGAGTGGGCGAACCGCGATGATACGCCGTCCGCCTCAGCGCCGCCGCCACCGGGTACATATCAGCAGGCTCAGGCCCGCCAGGCCTACCGCCAGCCCGTTGCCCCAGCGCGCATAGGGCGTCAGCCCCTGATAGCCCCGCACCTCCACCCGCAGGGCCGCGGCCTGAAAGGCGGGGAGCACGGCCTCGACCGCACCGTCGGGCATCACCAGCGCCGTCATCCCGGTATTGGTGGAGCGCAGCATCGGTCGCCCCGTTTCGAGCGCACGGAGGCGAGCGATCTGGAGATGCTGGGGCTGGGCAAGGGAATCACCGTACCAGGCCAGATTGGAGATATTGAGCATCAGCGTGGCCTCCGGCAGGCTGCGGATCAGCTCCTCGCCGAACGCATCCTCGTAGCAGATATTCACCGCCACCTTCTGCCCCGCCAGGAGCATGGGCGGCTGACGCTCAGGCCCCCGGGTCTGATCGGCCATGGGGATGTTCACCAGTTCGTAGAACCAGCGGAACAGCGGTGGCGAGTACTCCCCAAAGGGCACGAGGTGCTGCTTAGCATAGTAGCCTGCTGCCGAACGACCCAGACTGATCGCCGCGTTGAAGATATTACCGGCCTCGTTTCGGACGAAGGTGCCGAGGATGACGTCTCCTCCGTTGTCAGCAGCCACCCGCCGCAGCTCGTCCAGATAGCCCGGCGGCAGGTACTCGACCAACAGGGGAAGCGTGGTTTCGGGCAGGACAACGATTTCGGCCGGATTGTCGCGGAGCATGGCGACATTCACATCGAGCCAGCGCTGCAGCATCTCGGGGCGCCACTTCAGCCCTTGTTCGATGTTGGTCTGAAGCAGCGCAAGCTTCACCGGAGCGCCGACGGCTTCGGTCCAGGCAACCTGGCGCAAGGCCGCCCCCGTGACAAGCAGGGCCAACACCGCCAGCAAGGGCCCTCCGCGGCGGCCCAGCACGGACTGACACGTCCAGGCCGCAGCCAGGGCCAGGAGCCCTCCAACGCCATACACACCCAGCACGGGCGCGAAACCCGCGAGGGGGCTTGGCGGGCTCTGACTGTAACCGCTGGCCAGCCACGGGAAGCCGGTGAAGAGCCAACCTCTAAGCCATTCGGAAAGCAACCACACGGCGGCAAAAACGGCCGCATCGCGCCACGGCGCCCCCCGCCGCAGCGTCGCGAAGAGTGCCCCGGCCATACCCGCATGGAGCGCCATGCCAGCGCAGAAAAGCAGAACCGCGAACGCCGCGAGAGGCATGGACATGCCACCGAAACGATGGAGCGCGATGTAGAGCCAGGACACCCCGGCCAGCATCGCCCCCAAACCCCAGGCGAACCCGATTGAAAACCCGTGGAGGGCACGGCGGGCCCGACCTTCATCCGCCTGCTGGCGCGGTGAGCATGGGCCAAGCAATGCGAACAGGACGGCCAGACTGACCAGGGCCAGGGGAGCCAATTCGAACGGGGCGTAGGCAAGCACCGACGTGCCGCCGGCCAGCAGGGCAAGGCCCTGTCGCCAGAAAGTCATCAGCCGCCGGTCGCCTCGGGTTCGGGCATGCGCTCGACGAGAAGGGAATGGACCCGCCGGCTGTCAGCCCGCAGCACCTGGAAGCGCAGGCCTTCAAGTTCGACGATCTCATTACGCTTGGGCAGGCGCCCCAGCTTGCGGATCAGCAATCCACCAACGGTGTCGTATTCGGCATCGCTGAAAGTGGTGGCGAAGGCGGCGTTGAAGTCTTCGATCTCGGTACCGGCCTTGACCCGGTAGCGCCCTGCCTGATCCAGACGGATGTTGTCGGCCGTCTCATCGAAGTCGTATTCGTCCTCGATGTCGCCCACAATCTGCTCCAGCACATCTTCAATGGTCACCAGCCCGGCCACGCCACCGTATTCGTCCACCACGATGGCCATGTGATTACGGCTGACCCGGAAATCACGCAACAGCACGTTGAGGCGCTTGGACTCCGGCACGAAGACAGCCGGGCGCAACATGTCACGGAGGTTGAAGGATTCGCCGGCGAAGACGCGCAGCAGATCCTTGGCAAGGAGGATGCCGGCCACGTCGTCCTTGTTCTCGCCGATGACGGGAAAACGGGAGTGGGCCGCGCCAATGGCAAAGCGGGTGATGTCCTCGACCGAATCTTCAAGGCACACGACATCCATCTGCGCCCGCGGAACCATCACGTCCCGCACCTGCATGTCGGACACCTGCAGGGCACCTTCAATGATGGCCAGCGCGTCCGAATCAAACAGGTTGCGGTCGTGGGCGGAATGCAGAAGGTGCAGCAATTCTTCCCGGTCTTCCGGCTCCCGGGTCAGGAGGGCGGACAGCCGTTCGAGCAAGGACGGCTTACTACTGGAGGGTTCCATAAAAAAGGTGGATGAGAAATGGGCCATGGGCGATGGAAACCGGGATCGGAACCTTCCATCGCCCATGGCGCATTGCTCACCTCACCCCTCAGCGTTCGCCCGCATACGGGTCGGCATAGCCCAAACCGGCCAGGATCTCTCGCTCCCGGGCCTCCATGTCTTCCGCTTCGGGATCTTCCAGGTGGTCAAAACCTTGCAAATGCAGCATACCATGCACGGATAAGTGGGCGTAATGCGCGTCCAGAGCCTTGCCTTGTTCGGCGGCTTCCCGCTCCACCACCTGCCGGCACAAAACCAGATCGCCCATCAGGGGCAGGCCTTCGGGGAGGGGCATGTCTTCCCCTTCACCATAGGCGAAAGTCAGCACATTGGTGGCGTAATCCTTGCCCCGGTAGTCCCGGTTCAGCTCGCGTCCCTCGTCCTCATCGACAACACGGACGGTAATACGGGCCGCGCCGGGCTCTGCGGCCCGCAACCAGCGGCGAAATTCGACCCGGGAAGGTACGCCGTCGCGGTTACACGCGTATTGCACCGAGAGATCGAGGCGGCGGGGCAGCTTGATGTCGCTCATTGTTGCTGGACTTGTTGTTGCTGGGCGGGCTGGGCGGCGGCGCGCAGCCCGTGTTTCTCGTAGGCATCGACGATGCGTGCCACCAGGGGGTGACGCACCACATCCTCCTTGAGGAAGCGGGTGAAGGCCACGCCACGCACGTCGGCCAGCACCTGCACAGCCTCACCCAGCCCGCTCTTCTGACCACGGGGCAGGTCCACCTGGGTCAGGTCGCCGGTGATCACGGCCCGGGAACCGACGCCAATGCGGGTCAGGAACATCTTCATCTGCTCAGGCGAGGTGTTCTGGGCCTCGTCGAGGATGATGAAGGCCCGCGACAGGGTACGGCCACGCATGAAGGCCAGGGGCGCAATCTCGATGCAGCCGCGCTCGAACAGCTTGGCGACCCGCTCGAATCCCATCAGGTCGTAGAGCGCGTCGTAGAGCGGGCGCAGGTAGGGGTCCACCTTCTGGGCCAGGTCGCCGGGCAGGAAACCCAGGCGCTCCCCCGCCTCCACCGCCGGACGGGTGAGCACGATGCGCTCGACATGTTCGCGTTCGAAGGCATCGACGGCGCTGGCCACGGCGAGGTAGGTCTTGCCGGTGCCGGCCGGGCCGATACCGAAGGTGATGTCGTGCTCCTGGATCTGACGCAGGTAGTCCACCTGCCGCGGCGTGCGACCATGCAGCTCACTCTTGCGGGTCATCAGTACCGGGGCCGACGGAGCATCCCGGGACAGATTGACGACCTCGATCAGACCCAGCTGGATGTCATCCACCGACAAGGCCACGTCGGACTTGTCGTAAAAATGGCGCAGCGCCCGCGCCGCGTGGTGAGTCTGGGATGCCGCGCCGTGCAGGGTGAAACGCTCGCTGCGACGCGCGATGGTGACGTCAAAGGCAGTCTCGATCTGGCGGATGTTTTCATCAAGCGCCCCGCACAGGTTGGCGAGGCGGACGTTGTCGAGGGGATGCAGGACGATTTCCGTGGGCTTCATTGGCCGCATGCTGCCAGACTGAAGCCCGCCGGGGAAGGGAAAACCATCAAAATCGTCAATCCCGCGTCACGATTTCGCCGCGCAGGGAATGGGGCAGCGCAGAAACGATGTTCACATCCACGAAGTGCCCGACCAGACGCGGATTGCCCGCAAAGTTGACCACCCGGTTGTTGTCCGTGCGGCCGGCCAGCTCGTTCGGGTCTTTTTTCGACGGCCCCTCAACGAGAATCCGCTGCACCGACCCGACCATGCCGGCGCTGATCGTGGCGGCGTGCTCCTCGATGCGCTTCTGCAAGCGCGCCAGACGCGCCAGCTTGACGTCCTGGGGCGTATCGTCGGCCAGATCGGCGGCCGGTGTGCCGGGGCGGGCGCTATAGACAAAACTGAAGGAAGTATCGAAACCCAGGTCGTCGATGAGCTTCATCGTGGCCTCGAAATCGGCCTCCGTCTCCCCCGGAAAACCGACGATGAAGTCGGAGGACAGGGAGATGTCCGGCCGTGCCGCACGCAGCTTGCGCACCAGTGACTTGTACTCGATCACCGTGTAGCCCCGCTTCATGGCCGCCAGCACCCGGTCGGACCCCGCCTGAACCGGCAGGTGCAGATGCGACACCAGCTTGGGCAGCCTGGCGTAGGCATCCACCACGCGCTGGTTCATCTCCCGCGGGTGCGAGGTGGTGTAGCGCAAGCGCTCGATGCCGGGGATTTCATGCACGCACTCCAGGAGGAAGGCAAAGTCCGCCATCTCGCCCGCCTCACCATCCACCGGCGCCCGCCAGGCATTCACGTTCTGGCCCAGCAGCGTCACCTCCTTCACGCCCTGGGCCGCCAGCCCGGCCACTTCGGCCAGCACGTCGACCAGGGGGCGGTAGATCTCGTCCCCCCGGGTGTAGGGCACGATGCAGAAGGTGCAGTATTTGGAACAGCCCTCCATGATCGACACGAACGCGCTCGCCCCTTCCACCCGGGCCGGCGGCAGATTGTCGAATTTCTCGATCTCGGGGAAGGAGATGTCCACCTGGGACCGCCCCGACGCCTTGCGCTCGGCAATCAGCTTGGGCAGGCGGTGCAGGGTCTGGGGGCCGAACACCAGGTCAACATAGGGCGCCCGCGCCACAATGGCCTCGCCCTCCTGGCTGGCCACGCAGCCCCCCACACCGATGATCAGGTTGGGATTCTTCTGTTTGAGATGCTTGACCCGCCCCAGATCGTGGAAAACCTTTTCCTGGGCCTTTTCGCGCACGGAACAGGTATTGAAGAGGATCACATCCGCCTCTTCCGGGTTGTCCGTCTTCTCCAGCCCGTCGGCCGCCCCG
>JAEUNV010000622.1 GCA_016790385.1 Zoogloea sp. | reverse complement strand
CTCGTTCTTCAGGTAGCCCTTCATCACCAGGTTGCCGCGGAACATGATCTCGCCCATGGTCTCGCCATCGGCGGGCACGGGTTCCATGGTCTGCGGGTCGAGCACGGTGATGGCTTCCTGCATGTGGTAACGCACCCCCTGGCGACCATTGCGCTCGGCGCGCTGGGCGATGGGCAGCTCGTCCCATTCGGGGTGCTTGGCGCACACCGAGGCCGGACCGTAGGTTTCGGTCAGGCCGTACACGTGGGTGATGTCGAAGCCGATGCGCTCCATGCCTTCAATGATGGCGGCGGGGGGCGCGGCGCCGGCGATGAGGGCCGACACCTTGTGCTCGATGCCGGCACGCAGGCCTTCGGGGGCGTTGATGAGCATGCCATGCACGATGGGTGCGCCGCAGAAGTGGCTCACTTTGTGTTCGCGGATCAGTTCGTAGATCAGGGGCACGTCCACCTTGCGCAGACACACATTGACGCCGGCATTGGCGGCCAGGGTCCAGGCGAAGCACCAGCCGTTGCAGTGGAACAGGGGCAGGGTCCAGAGATAGACCGCATGCTGGGGCATGCCCCAGCTGATGATGTTTGAAGCCGAGTTGAGGTAGGCGCCGCGGTGGTGGAAGACCACGCCCTTGGGGTTGCCGGTGGTGCCCGAGGTGTAGTTGAGGGCGATGGCATCCCACTCGTCGGGGGGCAGCGACCACTTGAACTCCGGGTCGGCCTTGGCCAGGAAGTCTTCGTATTCGATTTCGCCCAGGCAGGTGGTGCCCGGGTACTCCGCGTCCAGGGCGTCGATCACCAGGGGCTTCGGCCCTTCCAGCAGCTCCAGTGCCGGGGCGATGATGGCGGCAAACTCGGGGTCGGTGATCAGCACCTTGGCTTCGCCATGGCTGAGCATGAAGGCGATGGCCTCCGGGTCAAGGCGGGTATTGAGGGTGTTGAGCACGGCGCCGGTCATGGGCACACCAAAGTGGGCCTCGACCATGGCCGGCACATTGGGCAGCATCACCGCCACCGTGTCACCGCGGCCGATGCCCCGGGCCGTCAGGGCACTGGCCAGACGACGGCAGCGGGCGTAGGTTTCGCGCCAGGTAAAGCGGCGGGCGCCGTGGATCACGGACGGCCGATTTGGGTAGATCTGGGCAGTGCGCTCGAGAAATGACAGCGGCGAGAGCGGGACATGGTTGGCGGCACACTTGTCCAGCCCGTGGTCATACGGGTTGTTCGACACCTTCTTCTCCTCCTGGATTCCGACGCCACGACTTTGTTGAGGCGGTGGCTCTTGGGCCTTCCCCTTTGGGGCATCCGTGACGGATTGCCGGGGATCGGGGCGAAGATTCGCAGACAAAGTTGTCGGAACTTTGCTGGAAATGTACTGAATCTTGTCGAGGCGCTTCGATGCGGCGAGCTGTGGCTAGAATCAGGAACAGGAAACGGGTCTGCGGAGCAGCGATGAACGTGCAGCAACACACAGCATGCGGGACAGTCGGGGAGGCCGCACTGACCTTCGAACGGCGCTACCAGGAGATGCTGGGGGCAGGCCTTGACCTACTGGATCAGGGGGTCACGGTGTTTGATGCCGAATTGCGTATGGTGGCATGGAACACGGCCTTCCTGCGCCTGCTGGATTTCCCCGAAGCCCTGGCCCGGCCAGGTGTGTCCTTCGAGGAGTTCATCCGCTACAACGCCGAGCGCGGTGACTACGGGCCCGGCGATCCGGCCCAGCAGGTGGCCGAGCGGGTGGCCCGGGCGCGCAGCTTCGAGCCCCATGCCACCGAGCGTGTCCGTCCCAACGGGCGCATCCTCTCCATCCGCGGCTTTCCCCTGCCGCATCAGGGCTTCATCACCGTCTATACCGACATCACCGACCAGCGCCTCGCCGCCGAGCAGATCGCGCGCCATCAGGCGGAGCTTGAGGAGCACATCGAATCCCGTACCCAGGCCCTGACCCGCGCCAACGAAGAACTGACCGCCGCCATCGAAAGCAACAAGGCCATCACCCATGCCCTGCGCCGCAGTGAGCAGCGCCTGCGTGAAATCACCGACGCCATCCCCGCGGCGGTGGCCTATTTCGACCGGGAATGGACCTACCGATATGCCAACAAGGGGTATGCGGAGTGGTTCGGCTGGTCCGCGGAGCGGATCGAGGGCCGCAAGATCCAGGAAGTGGTCGGGCAGGAGGTCTTCGAGGTGGTGCAGCCGCACGTTGCCCGCGCCCTGGGCGGTGAGCGGATCACCTACGAATACCAGCTCACGGGCCGAGATGGGGAGCCCGCCCGTGCCCGCAGCACCCTGGTGCCCGACATCGCCCCCGACGGCGCCGTGGTGGGTTGCTACGTGCACTCGGTGGATGTCACCGAACAACGCCGCACCCAGGCCGCCCTGGCCCAGGCCCAGAAGATGGAGGCCATCGGCCAGCTCACCGGTGGCCTCGCCCATGATTTCAACAACATGCTCACGGTGGTGATCGGCAATCTGGTCGCCCTCAAGGAAAACCACCCGGACGACCCGCTCACCGAGAACTTCGTCGAACCGGCCATGCACGCGGCCAACCGGGGTGCCGAGCTGATCCGCCGCCTGCTGGGTTTTGCCCGGCGGCAGCCTCTGGAGCCGCGACCCGTGGAGGTCAATGAGTTGATTCTGGGGATGTCCAAGCTGATCCGCCGCTCCCTGCCCGGGACCATTGCCGTCAGCACGGCCAGCCGCGAGCCCTGCCTGGTGGCCATGGTGGATGCACACCAGCTCGAGAATGCGCTCCTCAACCTCGCCCTCAACGCCCG